>VGKK01000037.1 GCA_016867095.1 Candidatus Omnitrophota bacterium
TTAACCCAAGAAAGTTTATGCCAGGAAAAGTCATATCTCGCTGCGGCGCCAGATGCGTCACCTTGTCTATAGTAGCTATAGTAATATCTTGGTAGCGAGATTGGACATTCTTTGGATTAAGCTGCAAGACCCCTAAAATTAATGTCCAATCTGTCTGTAGAGGCAGATTGGACATATTCTGCACCTTAACCACTAACTCCATGCTATAATTAGAGTTATCTAAAATAAATTCTTTTATAATCTTTTTATTTGGGTCAGAATGGACAAAAGATACGGCTTTAGGGGAAATATTTTCTTTTCTAAAAGCCAAAGCATTGTCCGCGATAGCCAAGCCAGACTGTAAAGAAAATTTATAATCCTGGTGGGCCTTGAATACTACTTCTTTAATGACTGCCTGCGCTTCATCAAAAGTAACCTCCATTTTTTCCTGATTAAACCGGATCAGAGAAGAAGGAGTTGGTTTTGTAGCAGGCGACAGGGGAATTGGCTGGGTGGCCATACTAATAGTCGCAGGGGCTTGTGCTGTAACCTCTTTATTTTCAATAGGATGTTGCTGGGGGGCTAAGGCAGACCAAAGCCACAACACTAACACCGACAAGACAATAGCTAAAATTAAACGTTTTTCCATAGTATTATGCTAAAGGATCGTAGCCGCTCTTGCCGGAAAAGGGATGGCAACAGCAGAGCCGCTTTAGTCCTTTTAGCGCTCCTTTTAAAAATCCGTACTTGGTAATGGCTGCCCGGGTAAATTCCGAACAAGTAGGCGTAAAGCGACAAGAGGGAGGCACGATTATCCTAATGTGCCTTTGGTAAATTTTAATCAGTGCCAGCGCCAGGCGTTGTAACATCAAAGGCAAAGCCGGTGCCTGCCTTTTTGCCTGCGGCGAGACAATACCTTGCGGCCGGCCCTTGTAGCCATCCTGCCCCTGAACCCGTGCCTGCGCTTGGCCACGATATTTGTCGGTGTCTTTAAGTTTTTCTTCACCTATGTTATCTCCGTCGGTAAAACCGATAGGAACGCCCCTGCCGGGGGCAAGGGGAATTAGTGAAGAATTGTAACACAGAAAAGGCAACTGGTCAAGACAAAGAATTTTTTTTGTTGACCTGGAGAAAATCTTTTGTATAATAGGGGGCGCTGTTTTGTTGTTATGTTTTTACTTGCCCCGTTAGAAATCTTATGATATTATAGCAGCATGCTTATGAATAGTATTGACCCCCGGATAGAAATACGGGTATCTATATCAGAGCCAATTTCTAGCGGGGCAAGTACTTTTTTCTCTGTTATAATACTTTCCACAGAGTTATGCAAGTTGTGCATAAACTGTGTATTTCTTAAAAACAAGGTGCCAGCTGAACCGCAATGATAGATATCCTCAAAATATGGGACCAGGCCGGGCAATACCTGAAAGATAAGTTGGGCAGTATTACTTTTGAAACCTGGATCTTGCCTTTAAAACCCGCGCTTAAAGACGAGCATAATGTAATACTGGGGGCGCCGGACGATTTCTTCAAGGACTGGGTGGAGAAACATTACAGGGAGTTCATCCAGGAGGCAATCCGCCAACAAGGCCAGCCAGAACTTTCGGTAAGCTTAAGCGTGAACCCGGCGGCTAACGAAACCCCCCGCCTGCCAGCTCAGGGCGCGTCCGCGGCCAGCAACCCGGAAAGCCGCGACGGTTCGCAATTAAACCCGCGCTATACCTTTGAAAATTTCGTCATCGGCCCTTCCAACCGCCATGCCCACGCATATTCCCTGGCCGTGGCTGAGTCTCCGGCTAAGACCTACAATCCCCTATTCATCTACGGCGGGGTGGGACTGGGCAAAACACACCTGATACAGGCAGTTTGCCACCACATTAAAAGTAAAGCCCAAAAAAGCCTAAAAATCTACTATCTTTCCTCGGAGCGCTTTACCAACGAACTCATTGACGCCATACAACACCGCTCTACCGCGGCCTTCCGGCAAAAATACAGAAATATGGATGTCCTGGTCATTGACGATATCCATTTTATCGCCGGAAAAGAATCCACGCAGGAGGAATTTTTTCATACCTTTAACGCCTTGTACGACGCCCATAAGCAAATCATTATCTCCTCGGACCGGCCGCCCAAGGAAATAGCCAACCTGGAAGAAAAGCTGGTTTCGCGTTTTAGCTGGGGGCTGACCACAGACATTCAACCCCCCGACCTGGAGACGCGCGTGGCCATTTTAAAAAAGAAGATTGAAAGAGAATCTGTGGCTGTGCCCAATGAGGTTATCTTTTTTATCGCCCAGCTCATTAGGACCAACATCAGAGAGTTGGAGGGCGCGCTTATCCGCACCATCGCCTATTCTTTGCTGGAAGAAAAACCCATTACCCTGGACCTAGCCAAAGAAGTCTTAAGAGACCTTTTAAGGGAACCCAAAAAATTAATTACCATAGACTTTATCCAGCGCTGTGTTATTGAAGAATTTGGCATATCATTACAAGACCTAAAAACCAAGCGCCGCAATAAAACCGTGGTTTTACCCCGGCAGGTAGCCATGTACCTAAGCAGGGAATTAACTGATTTATCCCTGCCGGAAATAGGTAATTTCTTTGGAGGTAAAGACCATACCACAGTGCTGCACTCGTATAATAAAATTAAAGAAAACCTGATTAGCAATGAAACACTGAAACAAAGGATTAACAAGATAGTCCAGGTTATTAAACAGTAAATCCCAGGTTTTAAAAGGGATAATTTTTATTTAACGCCTTATAAATAATGCGGTTTAGTAATTATTCACACAGAAAAGAATCCCTATTACTTTTAATATGATATAATTATTATATATTTATATTAATAGAAGGGAGTGGAGATGAGATTTAAGGTTCAAAAGGATAGCTTGTTAACCGGTATCCAGACTATACAAAATGTAGTGACCAGCAAGGCCAGTTTACCTATATTATCTAATATCTTAATTGAAGCTCAGGGGGGCAATCTTAGGCTTACTGCCACAGATTTGGATATTGGGATAAGCTGTGCAGTGCCTGTGGATATCCAGGAAGCCGGCGCGATAACTATGCCCGCTAAAAGGTTCGCCGATATTATTAAGGAATTACCAAGTGGGGTAGTTTCTGTGGCGGTGAAGAAGAATAATTTAGTGCTTATTGAAACAGAAACCTGCCAGTTTAAGATTATGGGGGTGGCCAGTGAAGAGTTCCCCAAAATGCCGGAATTTAAGGATAAGCAGGTTATTAAACTGGAGCAGGCCGACCTGAAGCAGATGTTTGGCTTGACCGCCTTCGCGGTGTCGGCGGATGAAACCCGCTACATCTTAAATGGCATCCTTTTTAAATTGACGCAGAACACCTTAAGGTTAGTAGCTACGGACGGCAAAAGGCTGGCGGTGGCGGAAAAGAAATTAAAACAAAATATAGACAAGGAACTTCAGATTATTGTGCCGATTAAGGCTATTCAAGAATTAAATCGCAGCTTAAGGGATGAAGGCGAGTTAATGCTAGTGTTGGGTAACAATCAAATCTTATTTGAGTTGGAGGGGGTAGTAATTATTTCGCGTTTAATCGAAGGCGAATTCCCGGATTATCGGCAGGTTATTCCGCCGGTTTCAGAAAGTAAGCTTAAGGTTAACCGCGAGCAGTTCCTTTTGGCGGTTAGGAGGGCGGCGCTGCTTTCTACTCCGGATTACCAGGCGGTAAAACTGGAGGTATTTAAGAATAAGCTGGTAGTTTCCAAGTCCACGCCGGATATCGGCGAGTCGCGTGAGGAAGTGGCCATAGAGTACGCCGGCAAAGAGATCGCCATCGGTTTCAATCCTGCTTATTTAATTGACGTGTTGAAAAATCTGGCCCTAGATGCGGTGGAATTTGAGTTGACCGATACGGAGAAGCCGGGGGTCTTGCGTGTGGACGGGTATATTTATATTGTTTTACCGATGCGCCTGGCGTAAAATGGAAGAAATCAAGGATACCCTGGGTAATATTATGCGGGCTTTAAAGGCCAAAAAGGGCGAGGCCCGCGGCAAGGACCCGCAGGCCCTCTTGGAGGGGGCATTGAGTAAAAAGGAACTAAAGCACGTCAAGCCGGGCAGCCTGAAAAAAGGCGTCTTGAGTATCAATGTGGATTCTTCCTCCTGGCTTTATCAGTTAAACTTGAAGAAGGCGGAACTGCTTAGCCGGCTGAGTAAAAATACTGCTGACATCAGGGAGGTTCGTTTCCGGCTGGGGGCGATTAAATGAAGAAGAAAATTAAACCCGAAAAAACTCATCCTAAGGCAGAGGCAGCGGAAAAAATTAAGGCAGCGCCGCAGCCCGCGGCCAAGGATAAGGTCTATGATGCCACCACCATCCAGGTTTTAGAGGGCACAGAGGCGGTGCGGCGCCGGCCGGCGATGTATATCGGCGACACCTCGGCGCGCGGCCTGCACCATCTGGTCTATGAGGTAGTGGATAATAGCGTGGATGAAAGTCTGGGCGGCTATTGCGATACTATTGAGGTGGTCATCAGGCCGGACAACAGCGTCAGCGTGATTGATAATGGCCGCGGCATTCCCGTGGATATGCATAAAACCGAAAAGAAGCCCGCGGTAGAGGTGGCCTTGACTACTTTGCATGCCGGCGGGAAATTTGACCACCGGGTTTATAAGGTTTCCGGCGGCTTGCACGGCGTGGGCGTAAGCGTGGTGAATGCCTTGTCGGATTGGTTAGAGGTGGAAGTCAAAAGAGACGGCAAGATTTACCACCAGCGTTATGAGCGGGGCAGGACCGTTTCCAAGCTGACCGTAATCGGCAAGAGCAACAGCACCGGCACAAAGGTAACCTTTAAGCCGGATAAAACCATTTTCCCCAAGATAGAATTTTCCTACGATATCTTGTCCCAGCGCTTGCGCGAGCTGGCTTTTTTGAACAAGGGGTTGAAGATTAAGCTCGGCGACGAGCGCACGGATAAGGAGGCGGTATTTGAATTTGGCGGCGGGATTATTTCCTTTGTGGACTACCTGAATAAAAATAAAAACCCCCTGCATAATAAGGTAGTCTATTTCCAGAAGACCCAGGACGACGTGATTTTAGAGGCCGCCCTGCAGTATAATGACGGATACGCGGAAACGATTTTTTCTTTCGCCAATAATATCAATACTGTTGAGGGGGGCACGCACCTGTCCGGCTTTAAATCCGCCCTGACCCGCGCGATTAACCAGTATGCCAAGGCCAAGAACTTGCTCAAGGATGATTTGGGTATTACCGGAGAGGATGTGCGCGAGGGCCTGGCCGCGGTGATTAGCGTCAAGGTGCCTAATCCGCAATTTGAAGGCCAGACCAAGACCAAATTAGGGAATTCCGAGGTAGAAGGGTTGGTGGCCTCGGCTAGTTTAGAGGCGCTGTCCGCCTTTTTTGAAGAAAATCCCAGCGTCGGGAACAAAATTATTGACAAGGTGATTATCGCCTCGCGCGCCCGGGAAGCCGCGCGTAAAGCCAGGGAGTTGACCCGGCGTAAGGGCGCCCTGGAAGGGGCTGGCCTGCCCGGGAAATTAGCGGATTGTTCGGAAAATGACCCGGCATTGTGTGAAGTGTTTCTGGTGGAAGGCGATTCCGCGGGCGGCTCAGGCAAACAAGCGCGCGATAGAAGATTTCAGGCCATTCTGCCGCTTAAAGGAAAAATTTTGAATGTGGAGAAGGCCAGGCTGGACAAGGTGCTTTCTAACGAAGAAATCCGCACGGTGATTACCGCCCTGGGCACGAGCATCAGCACGGAGTTTGACCTGGAGAAATTGCGTTATCACAAGATTATCCTGCTTTGCGATGCGGACGTGGATGGTTCGCATATCCGCACCTTACTTTTGACGCTATTATACCGCCAGATGCCCAAGCTAATTCAGGGGGGCTATGTCTATATTGCCCAGCCGCCGCTATATAAAATTAAACGCGGCACGCGCGAAGAATACATCCAGACTGAAGACCAGATGAATACCCTGCTTTTAGACCTGGGCCGCGAGGGCCTAAAGCTGATGTCTTTAAAAAATAAGGATACCTATACTGATAATCAGTTCAAGGATATTTTGGCCTTATTGGTAGAGCTGGAAGAATATAACCGCATTTTGGGCAAAAAGGGAGTAAAATTTACAGAATACCTCAATTTTAGACACCAAAAGACCAAAAAATTACCTATTTATAGGGCAAAAGTGGAGGGGAAAACCCGTTTTGTCTATAATGACCAGGAGCTGTCTAAATTGCTGGGCGATGAAAAGGTGGAAGATAAGGCAGAAGTTCTGGAGCTTTTTGAGGCTCAGGACATTGAGAAGCTCATCCAGAAATTAGACAAGATGGGCTTGGATATTTCTACTTATTTGCCGCCGGAAGAGAATGAAACTCTCAAAGCCAAAAAAGAAGAGAAAAAGCCCAAGCTTATCTACCGGATTATTGATGAAAAAGAGCGCTTTGATTTCTCCTGCCTGAAAGAAGTCCTGGCGCACGTAAAAAGCCAGGCGCAAAAGGGCATGACTATTCAGCGCTATAAGGGCCTGGGCGAGATGAACCCCCAGCAGCTCTGGGATACGACTATGGACCCGGCAAAGCGCACGCTCTTAAAGGTCGCGCTGGAGGATGCGGTGGAGGCAGACCGGATGTTTACCGTGCTGATGGGCGATGAGGTGGAGCCGCGCCGGGAATTTATTGAGAATTACGCCCACCAGGTTAAAAACCTGGATATATAGCAAAGTTACTAGCAGTTACTAGCAACAAGTAAAACGATACGTTTGTTACTAACAGTTACTACCAGTTACAAAAAACGCAACCGTTAGTAACAAGCAAGTTGTTTTTAACTTGTATTAGTAACAAATAGTAACTGATGGTAACCTATAAAAAGCATGTACACCCAGAACGAAAAAATAGTCCCGATTTATATTGAAGACGAAGTAAAGGACGCTTACCTTAATTACGCGATGAGCGTAATCGTGGGCAGGGCGCTTCCTGATGTGCGCGACGGCTTAAAGCCGGTGCACCGCCGGATTTTGTTTGCCATGCAGGACTTGGGCCTGGAGCATAACAAGCCCTATAAGAAAGCCGCGCGTATCGTGGGAGAGTGCTTGGGCAAATACCATCCGCACGGCGACTTGGCGGTGTATGACGCCCTGATTAGAATGGCCCAGGACTTTTCTTTACGTTATCCTTTGGTAGAGGGCCAGGGAAACGTGGGCAGTATTGACGGAGACGCGCCGGCAGCCATGCGTTATGTGGAGGCGCGCCTGGCGGCGATTTCCGACGAGATGCTGGCCGACCTAGATAAAGAGACGGTGAATTTTATGCCCAATTTTGACGGCTCGCTGGTTGAGCCCACGGTTTTACCCGCGCTTTTACCCAATCTATTGATCAATGGCTCATCAGGTATTGCCGTGGGTATGGCCACGAACATGCCGCCGCATAATTTAAATGAGATTGTGGACGGCATTGTTTATTGCGTGGATAATCCGGCCTGCGAAGTCAAAGACCTGATGCGTTATGTCAAAGGCCCGGATTTTCCCACCGGCGGCTTAATTTGCGGCCGGGAGGGGATTAAAGAGGCGTATTTAAACGGCAAGGGCAAGCTGACTTTGCGCGCGCGCGCCTCTATTGAGCGCCAGAAACAGGGCAAAGACACCATTGTGATTACGGAAATCCCGTACCAAACCAATAAGGCGGCGATCATTGAATCCATCGCCGACCTGGTGGAAGAAAAAAAGATTGAAGGCATCTCGGATATCCGCGACGAGTCGGATAAGGAAGGCCTGCGCGTAGTCATAGATTTGCGCCGGGACAGCGAGCCGCAGATTATCCTGAATCATTTATTCAAGCATACGCAGTTAGAGGTAACTTTCGGTATTATTAATCTGGCCCTGGTGAGCGGCCGGCCGCGGGTGTTAAATTTAAAGCAGCTGATTGAGCAGTATATTTTGCACCGCAAGGAGATTATCCGGCGCCGCACCATCTTTGATTTAGAAAAGGCCAAGCACCGCGCGCATATTTTAGAGGGCTTAAAGATCGCCCTGAAATACCTGGACCGCATCATTAAGACCATCAGGACCAGCAAGACTGTGGCGCTGGCAAAAGAGGCCTTGATGAAGAATTTTGATTTAACCGATATCCAGGCCCAGGCCATTCTGGAGATGCAGCTGCAGCGCCTGACCGCGCTGGAGCGGGATAAAATTGACGCGGAGTACCTGGAGTTAATCAAGAAGATTGAGCTTTATCAGTCAATTTTGGCGTCGGAAAAGAAGGTAGAGGCGATTATTAAGGAAGACCTGGCGGAATTGAAGAAAAAATACGGAGATGAGCGCTTGACCGAGATTGCCGCCGAGGCAGAAGATATTGCCGTGGAGGATTTAATCGCCGAAGAGGATGTGGTGGTAACGATTAGCCATAACGGCTACATTAAGCGGCTGCCGGTCAGCGCCTACCGCAAACAAAAACGCGGCGGCAAAGGTTCAACCGGCGCGGAATTGCGCGAGGAAGATTTTATTGAGCATTTATTTGTCGCCTCCACCAAAGACTACCTTTTGATTTTTACGGACAAGGGCCGGGCGCACTGGCTAAAGGTATATGAAATCCCGCAGGCCAGCCGCGTTGCCAAGGGCAAGGCAATTATTAACCTGGTGCAGATGGCTTCGGATGAAAAAATCAGCTCTACCATCCCGGTCAAGAATTTTAGCGGAGATAATTATCTGGTGATGGCCACCAAGCTCGGCCTGATTAAGAAGACGCGCCTGGATGAATACAGTAATCCCCGCAAAGGCGGGATTATCGGGATTACCCTGGAAAAGGGCGATGAATTGATTGAAGTCAAGCTGACCGACGGCAAGCAGGAATTATTATTGGGCACGCTGCAGGGCAAGGCCATCCGTTTCCCCGAGGCGCAAGTGCGCGATATGGGCAGGGCGGCCAAGGGCGTCAAGGGGGTGGGGCTATTCAAGTCTGACGTGGTGATTGCCATGGAGGTAGTGCAAAAAGAAGATACAGTGCTCACCGTGACTGAGCTGGGTTTTGCCAAGCGCACGCCAGTGGGGCAATACCGCTTGCAGCGCCGCGGCGGCAAAGGCATTATCAATATTAAGGTCACCAAGAAGAACGGCCAGGCCGTCGGCTTAAAGGCCGTTTCTGACCGCGACGAGTTAATGGTGATGACCCAAAATGGGATGTTCCTGCGCTGCCTCATCAAAGACATCCGCGCCACCGGCCGTTCTGCCCAGGGCGTGCGACTGATCAAATTAGCCGAGAAAGACAGAGTTTCTTCGGTTGCCCACGTAGTAGTAGAAGAGGAATAATCCGTCCCCATCGTCTAGCCTGGTCTAGGACAAGAGCTTTTTCCCGACCAGGCTTAATTCAACAGCGGGGCAAAGGCTTGCAAGAATGTATTACATATATGTTTTAAAAAATAATAACGGTAAGCACTATTTAGGAAGTTGCGAAAATTTAGAAGTAAGATTAGAAAGACATAATCAAAACAGCGTCCGCTCTACCAAGAATAAAGGACCTTTTAAGTTAATTTATAAAGAAGAATTTTCTACTCGTACTGAAGCGCGAAAAAGAGAAAGTTGTATTAAGAAGCATAAATCCATTAAGTATTTTTTAAAACAAATAGAAAATAATCTGACCCTGTCGTCTAGCCTGGTCTAGGACAAGAGCTTTTCAAGCTCTCGGCACGGGTTCAAATCCCGTCAGGGTCATTAAATTTTAGGACAAGAGCTTTTTCCCGACGCCCTCATTTACTTCAGGCGTCGGGATCCCGATGGGAAGCTTCGTAAGAAGCGACACCATCGGGACAAG
>VGKK01000038.1 GCA_016867095.1 Candidatus Omnitrophota bacterium
GCAAAAAAAATAGTGTAATGGCAATATAAAATAAAGCCTTTGCATTACACATAGAACCGTTACGCCAGCGTTACACATTACACGTTTAACGTTACACAAAAGCTGGTTCGATAATAATTAGAGGGTTGCTCAAAACTAGGGGTTTTGAAACGTAGGTAGGAAGTGTTCTTTGATAAGCAGGTTAGCGTTGCAGGAAATGCTTTAGCAAGCCTCGGATGTATCTGAATTTGCTGTTTTGTTCGGCTTTGACAGCAGCAATAGCAATGGCCAATATGCTTATATGAGCTAATGTGCAGTGATTGCTGACAGCGGCTAAGCCTGTAAGTACAGGCCGTTGCATGTAGAAGTTAAGCAAACGCGAGAAGCCACGCTCGCTGCCGGATTGCATCTTGTAAATCTTTTTAAAATGCTCGGATTTAGGGTCAATGGTGCTCTGTCGGTAGCGTTGATCTAGGCTCACATTCGCATAACAGCCGCCTTTAAAGAATCTGGGATGATTTATGGGGCATTGGTGGTTAAATTTGTTGGCTAAGTTCTTTAAATGGGTAATAGGGCAGACAAATTTTCTTCTGAGCCTGTTTCCTTCTTTAAATTTGCCCCAAGGATACATCTGTAGTCCGGCAATGCAGATTCTGATATTGTCAGGAGTCAATTTGATATCGTATTTTTTCGCCCTCGGATTTACAGGGATAAAATCTTTCGCTTGAAGTGAGCGTCTTATGTATTTACGAATAGATATTGAATCGTGTGCTGCATCAGCAAGAACTCCTTTGGGGTTATTGAGCTTAAGATATTTTCTTAGCTCTTTGAAAGCCGGGACTGTAACTATGCAATCGGATACATTTGCAGGAAGAGTTTTTTCAAACACAGGTAATTCGCTTAGGGCGTCAAAGATAACATGGTTACGATAGCCCCAGAAAAGGATAACTTCTTTACCAAATTTATTTTTATCAGAGGGCGCGTCAAAAAGCTCTAACTGTTGTTCTTTGGAATGATTGGGTTTTCGTTTTATCGCCATGAAGCCCAGCCTTGCATCTGGATCGCCTTGAGGGAATTTACTTTTATCAAACTTCCCTTCAACGAACATTTTGGGATTATTCTGTTTGACCCAGGCGACAACGGGTGTGGAGTCAATTGACAGGTATTCGCCGCTTATAACACCTAACTCTACGAGAGTTTTAATCTGGGCTTTACGTATCGCTTGCAGCAATTGATTGGGTGTCTTATGCAGGAATTCCTCAAAGCGATGGCGAGAGGGTGGCTGTTTATCAAAGCCTAAGACATAGCCTATGCCTAAATTGGTCGCTAACTCAAATGTTAATTCTGACAAGGTCTTTATGGCTTTGAGATTTTTATAAACCAATGCCCTGCATATTGCCTGGCGGCAAAAAGGTTTTCGGCCGGTCTTATATGTCTGCTCTTTTAAAATAGATAAATCAAGATGTTCAAAGATGGACTCATAAAGGTTAAACTTTGCCGGGTAAAATAGAAGTTTTTCTATTTTGTATGTAGACATATTCCCTCCTGTAGAGTTTTGAGCAAAGCCGCTATCAGCGGTTAATACTCAAAGAGCATACAAGAGGGTTGGGGTGAAGTCAAATCAGACGAGAAATTGAATAAAAAACAGGGGGTCTGCTCAAAACAGAAAGTTCACCCCCAGCAGGGAAATTTGAGGCTAAAATAGGCCTGAAAAGGGCTTAAATGGAAGGAAATGAGCCGATTTTCCGACGGGCAGATGGGTGGGGGTGAGATTGGAAGTGGAGATTATAATTCTCCGACGAGAAAATAGTTTTGAGCAAGGCTCGGAAGTAGAAAGGGGGTGACGGGTTGAATATTGTTTGACAGTTAAATATTCGTAAGTTATAATAATTGTCTTAAAGATTAACCAGGAGGAAATTATGGTGGTAGAAAAGAAAAAAGAGGAAACGCATAATATTGGCGATCGGCAAAAGGCGCTGGAACTGGCGCTTTCTCAGATAGAAAAGCAGTTTGGCAAGGGTTCAATTATGAAACTGGGCGGCCAGGTTAGGGCGGATGTGGAGAGCATCCCTACCGGAGCCCTTACCTTAGATGTGGCTCTGGGCATAGGCGGCCTGCCGCGCGGCCGGGTAATTGAGGTTTTTGGGCCGGAGGCCTCGGGTAAGACTACCTTGACTTTAACGGCGATTAGGGAGATTCAAAAAAAAGGCGGGGTAGCGGCTTTTATTGACGCCGAGCACGCCTTTGATTCTACCTACGCCAAGGTAATTGGCGTGAATCTGGATGACCTTTTGATTTCGCAGCCGGATACCGGAGAACAGGCCCTGGAGATTGCCGAGACCCTGGTGCGTTCCAATGCCGTGGATTTGATTGTCATTGACTCGGTAGCCGCGTTAACCCCGCGGGCGGAAATAGAAGGCGATATGGGCGATTCGCATATGGGGCTGCAGGCGCGCTTAATGTCGCAGGCGCTGCGCAAATTAACCGCGGCAATCAGCAAGTCCCGCACCTGCGTGATTTTTATTAATCAGATCAGGGAAAAAATCGGGGTGATGTTTGGCAATCCCGAGACCACGCCGGGCGGAAGGGCGTTGAAATTTTATTCGTCGGTAAGGCTAGATATCAGGAGGATTGCCTCCATAAAATCCGGCGATGTGGTGATGGGCGGCAGGGTGAGGGTCAGGGTGGTAAAGAATAAGGTTGCCCCGCCTTTTCGGGAGGCGGAGTTTGAAATCCTGCATAATGAAGGCATTGCCAAGGCAGGAGGTGTTTTGGACGCGGCAATTAATTTAGAGGTAGTGGAGAAGTCCGGGACCTGGCTTTCCTTCCAGGGCGAGAAAATCGGCCAGGGCAGGGATGCCGCGATAAAGGCCTTAAAGGAAAAGCCAAAGTTGCAGGATGCTATTGAAAAGGAAGTCAGAAAAAAGATTAGTTTGGGATAGTAACGGAGGCAAGGAGAGATGAAAAGAAAAGCTATATTTTTCGGGATAGCACTTGTCAGCGGGTTAATCATGGGTCTTTTGTTGGCAGTGAAGTTAGATCTGTTTCCTGTTGCAGAGAGCCAGGCAGAAAAACTCGCTCCTGCGGCCGCGGTAGAGAAAAGTAATTTAGCCGGTAGCAATATGGAGGAAGCGATAATCAATGTTGCCGGTACTGCCGGCAAGGCGGTTGTCTCTATAAGCACTGAACGTATTAATAAGGTCCAGGGCAATAAGAGATATTATTTCAGCTATCCTTTTGGCGGCGGCCAGTCGCCATTCGGAGAAGAGGAGCCTTTTCGCCGCTTCTTTGATGATTTTTTGGGCGAGATGCCGCAGAGGGAATATAAGCAGATGGGCTTGGGCTCAGGCGTGATTATTGATGCCGAGGGCTATATCTTGACTAATGAGCATGTTATTGATGATGCCGATAAAATTACGGTTACCCTATCCGACGGCAGGGAATTAAGCGGTGAAATTAAAGGCAAGGACGCGCGTTCAGACCTGGCGATTATCAAAGTCAACGCGCACAACCTGCCCGTCGCAACTTTGGGCGATTCGGATAAATTGAAAATCGGCCAGTGGGTGGTAGCTATCGGCAATCCTTTTGGTTTTGCCCTGCAAAATCCCGAACCTACGGTTACTGTGGGTGTAATCAGCGCCCTGCACCGTTCTTTAGGCCGGGCCCCTTCCCAGGGTAAGGATTATAACGACCTGATCCAGACCGATGCCGCCATTAACCCAGGAAATTCCGGGGGGCCGCTGGTGAATCTTAAGGGCGAAGTGGTGGGGATAAATGTGGCGATATTCTCTACCAGCGGCGGTTATCAGGGGATCGGCTTTGCCATACCCGCCAACAACGCCAAGAGGATTATCTCGCGGCTCATTGAGGGTAAAAAGATACTTTACGGCTGGTTGGGCGTAACTGTGCAGGATTTAACTGATGACTTAGCCAAATATTTTGGCCTGCCGGATAAAAACGGCGTATTGATAGCCAAAGTTTTAGAAAACAGCCCGGCACAAAAAGCGGGAATGAAAGAGAGCGATGTGATTAAGCAGATTGACAGCCAGCCCGTAAACAACGTGCGGGAATTATTAAATATAGTCGGCAAGGCCGAAGTTGGCCGCAAGGTAAAGGCCACCGTGATTCGCGAAAAGAAAGAACTGACCTTGGAGGTGGAGATTGGCGAGCGGCCAGAGGATTTGGAGAAGGTAGCTGCCGCGGCTGAGCCTGGCGCAACAGCTGGCTGGCGGGGCGTGACAGTTGAAGAGATTAACCCGCAGAACGCCCAGCGCTTTAGAATTGAGGAAAAAAGCGGCGTAGTGATAACTGATATTAAGCCGGGCAGCCCGGCAGATGAGGCGGGATTAATGGTATCAGACGTGATTTTAGAGATGGATAAGCAGCCGGTAAAGAACCTCGCTGATTATAACCGGATGACAAAGGCTATAAAAGGCGACTGTCTGGCGCGGACAGCGCGCGGATACTTCCTGATTAAAAGTGAGGCTAAATAAAGACTCCTTGCTGCAGGCAAAAGAATACGCTTTTTTACTGCTGAAGTTTAGGTTGCGCAGCGAACAAGAGTTACACAGCCGCCTGAAAAGGAAAAAATTTTCCGAGGAAGTTATTGGCCAGGCCATCGCGTTTTTAAAAGAGAAAAATTTTATTGATGACAATTACTTTGCCAAATCCTGGATTGACGCGCGCCTGAAAAGGCCGTTAGGCCTGGCGAGAATCAAGCAGGAATTAAGGATAAAGGGCGTAGGTAAGGCAATTATAGACAACCAAATAGACGAAGTAAGAAAAGATTATTCTGAAATAGATATTGTGAATAAGCTTGCGCAAGACAAGATGAAGCGGCTAAAAGGTATTGAGCCCAAGAAAGCCAAGCAGCGCTTATATGCCTATCTTTTGCGCCGCGGTTTCTCTGTTGATGTAGTTCTTGAAGTCCTCGCCAACCTCTTAAGACCCGGTCTTGACACGGTTGGCAAGACCGGGTCTTGACTTAGGTGCGGGTCTTGACTTAGGTGATTATGAAAGCGGATATTCTGCGGGAAAAATTCCTGGATTTCTTTAAATCCAAAAAGCATAAAATTGTAGAGAGCGATTCCCTTGTCCCGAAGGATGACCCTACGGTCCTGTTTACGCCTGCCGGGATGAACCAATTCAAAAAGGAATTCCTAGGATTTAATGCCGGATTTAGGCGCGCCGCCACAGCCCAGCGCTGCCTGCGCACCGATGATTTGGATAAAGTCGGGCATACTCGCGGCCACCACACCTTTTTTGAGATGCTGGGAAACTTTTCCTTCGGGGATTATTTTAAGGAAGAGGCCATAGCTTTCGCCTGGGAGTTTTTAACCGAAGAATTAAAGATTGATAAGAACAGGTTATGGGTTTCAGTCTATGAGGACGATAAAGAGGCTTATGATATCTGGAAGGATATCATCAAAGTCCCCCAGGATAAAATTGTTAAATTAGGGGATAAGGAGAATTTTTGGCCTTCAGAGGCCAAGGCTAAAGGCCCAAACGGGCCTTGCGGCCCCTGCTCAGAGATATTTTTTGACCAGCTTGAGGTTTGGAACCTGGTTTTTACCCAGTTTAACCGCAAAGAAGGCGGGGCGTTAGAGCCGTTACCCAAGAGGAATATTGATACCGGCATGGGCCTGGAAAGATTGGCCGCGGTAATGCAGGGGGTAAAGAGCAATTTTGAAACGGATTTGTTTATCCCGTTGATTGAAGAAATTGAGGTGAATGCTAAAGGCGGCAATAAAAAGGAATTCATTTACGCTATTGCCGACCATATCCGGGCCGTAACCTTTGTCATCTATGACGGGGTATTGCCTTCAAATGAAGGCCGGGGCTACGTGGCCAGAAAATTAATCCGCAAGTGCACCCTGCATTTAAGGGTATTAGGCCTGGAGCAGCCGTTTTTATATAAATTAGTGCCGGTGGTCGCCGGCATAATGCAGCAGCCTTACCCGGAATTATACGGCCGCAAAGAAAATATCGCCGAGGTCATTTTGGCCGAAGAAAAAAATTTTATTTCTACCCTGGAATCAAGCAGTTCTTTATTTAAAGAAAAGTTTGCCGCGCTCTTAAATAAGGCGGACCCGGAAAGGGCCGGAAGGATTGCCTTTCAACTTTACGACACTTACGGTATACCCCTGGAATTAACCCGGGATTGGCTGGATAAACACAATATCAAGCTCTCTCAGGAAGCGTTTAATCAGGGGTTAAAACAACAGAAAGACCGCTCTAAAGCCCAGAGCAATATGAGTGGCGATGTTTTCGCGGCCAAAGACTTGGGCCTGGGTTTAGCGGCAACTAAATTTTCCGGCTATAAAGATTATTCTGTGCGCGCAAAGATTTTAAAACTGATTAAGGACGGCGGAGAGGTAAAAAAAGCAGCTAAGGGCGAAGAAGTAAGCATCGTTTTGGATAAATCCGTATTCTACGCGGAGGCCGGCGGCCAGGCCGGCGATAGCGGCGAATTCGTAAAAGGCAAGAATATTTTTAAGGTGTTGGATACGCGCGCAACCGCAAAGGTTATTGTCCATATCGGCCAAGTTAAAGATGGCGGCTTTAAGAAGGGCAACGTGGTGAGCGCCAAAATTGACCGCGAGCGCCGGCTATCAATTGCCAGAAATCATACCGCCACCCATCTTTTGCAGGCGGCTTTACGCAAAGTCCTGGGCGCGCATGTGCGCCAACAAGGTTCCTTGGTTGCAGAAGATAGATTACGTTTTGACTTTACCCATTTTAAGGATATTGGCGCCGAAGAATTGCAGCGCGTAGAGGACTTGGTGAACAGCTATATTTTGAATAATTATCCTCTGGTAAAAAAAGAAATGCCTTTGGCGCAGGCCAAAAAAAGCGGGGCGCTGGCATTTTTTGGCGAAAAATACGCCAGTAGGGTGCGCGTGGTCGCTATCGGCGATATTTCCAAGGAGTTCTGCGGCGGCACGCACCTTGATTCTACCGGCCAAATTAGCCTCTTTAAAATCATCCAGGAGGGATCCGTGGCTTCGGGCGTGCGCAGGATAGAGGCGGTAACCGGGAACTTTGCTTATGAGGAGATCAAAGAAGAGCAAAGGAGAAATCAGGAATTAGCCGAAAAACAATCAGCCCGCATAAAAGAATTGGAGAAGCAGGCAAAATCTAATAAAATTAATAGTCTTTGCGCGGCAATGCCGGATATTCTTAAAAAATCAGAGAACATTAATAATATTAATGTGATTACCGCTATTGAGAATGATGTGGATATGGAATCCCTGCGCCGGGCAATGGATATGGCAAAGGAGCAGGCCAATAACGCGGTTATTACCCTGGCTACTCAGGATATCGCCAATTCCAGGGTCTTATTAGTTGTCGGGATAACCGCGGATTTATTACCCAAGGGCTTAGATGCCGCGGCAATAATCCGCCAGGTCGCGAAAATTATCGGAGGCAGCGGCGGAGGCAGGAAAGATTTTGCTCAAGGCAGCGGCAACCAGCCGCAGAATCTTGAGCAGGCTATGCAGGAATTAAAAAATATTATTCAAAAACTTTAATACTATGAAAATAATCCGTTTTAACAGCAAACAATTGGAAAAGATTTATAATCGCGGCGTAGTTAAATCCAAGCGCGTGGAAGAAAGGGTCAGGCGCATTATTGAGGACGTGCGCTTATTGGGGGATGAGGCGCTCTTAAAATATACCAGAAAATTTGACGGCGTAAAACTTTCCTTAAGACAGCTAAAGGTTTCCGAGATAGAGATTAGCGGCGCCTACCAAAATATCAGCCCGAATTTTGTTTCCAGCCTCAAGGTCATTATTGAAAATATCAACCGCTTTTACCGTAAGGGCTTAAGGAAATCCTGGAAAATTAAGGACGCTGACGGCGTTGTCTTGTCTGAGAATTATACCCCTCTGGAAAAAGTCGGCGTGTATATCCCGGCAGGGACCGCGCCGCTGGTGTCCTGCGTTTATATGACAGCGTTGCCGGCAAAGATTGCCGGCGTCAAAAAGATAATCCTTATCAGCCCGCCGAATAAGCAGGGCTATATTGACCCGCATATTCTGGTTGTGGCGGACCTTTTAAGGGTAGATGAAATATACCGCGTAGGCGGCTCGCAGGG
The DNA here is from genome assembly GCA_016867095.1 of Candidatus Omnitrophota bacterium. Taxonomy (GTDB): domain Bacteria; phylum Omnitrophota; class Gorgyraeia; order Gygaellales; family Profunditerraquicolaceae; genus VGKK01. The sequence goes on from VGKK01000038.1 coordinate 8,076, forward strand.
TATCGCGGCCCTGGCCTATGGTACTAAGACCATACCGCGCGTGGATAAAATCGTCGGACCGGGCAATATTTATGTCAGCGAGGCCAAGCGGCAGGTCTTTGGGGTGGTGGATATTGATATGATTGCCGGCCCCACGGAGCTGGTGATTATTGCCAACCGCTACAGCGACCCCAAATTTATTATTGCCGACCTGCGCGCCCAGGCAGAGCATGCCGCAGGCTTGGCAATATTAGTGACTAATTCCAAGAGCCTGGCCAAGGAAATAAAATCACAGGGCCAGGATATAAACGGCGTGATTGTCCTGACGCGGGATTTAGAAGAAGCCATTGAAGCAGCCAATAAGATTGCTCCGGAGCACTTGGAAATCCTGGTAAAAAACCCCAGAAAGATAATGCGGGGGATAAAAAATGCCGGGGCTATATTTTTAGGGCCGTACAGCCCGACCGCGGTAGGAGATTATATTGCCGGCCCCAGCCATGTCCTGCCGACTGCCGGCACAGCCAGGTTTTTCTCCGGATTATCAGTGCTGGATTTTGTCAAGAGCAACCACATTATCAGTTATTCCAAAAAGGCCCTGGAAAAAGTGAAGGAGCCGTTGGAGAAGATTGCCTGTATTGAAGGGTTAAATAAACACTTGGATTCGGTGAAGGCCAGGTTCTTATAGGAGAAAGAATGAGAGAGGCCACGAAAAATAGGAAGACCAAAGAAACCGAGATCACGATAAAGCTGAATATTGACGGAGAAGGCGCGGCAAAAATAAACTCAAAAGTAGGTTTCCTGGATCATATGCTGGAATTATTTGCCTTTTGGGGGCATTTTGATTTGGAGGTGAATACCGGCGCTGCTGACCTGAAGGTGGATATTCATCACACTAATGAGGATGTAGGGATACTCTTAGGCCAGGTCTTTAAAGAGGCGTTGGCAGATAAGGCCGGTATTAAGCGTATTGGCTTTGCTTCGGTGCCGATGGAAGATGTAACCGCCAGCGTCAACGTTGATATTAGCGGTAGGGGTTCGTTGAAGCTAACCCTTGGCCCCGGCGCTTATCAACAACCGGTTGATCAGGAAGGTTATGAATTAAAATATGCCGAGCATTTCTTTGAGGCCTTTGCCAAACAATTAGGGATGAATCTGAACATAAAAATAGAAAATCCCAGCCAGGATTTACACGCAACTTTAGAGCCGGTCTTTAAAGCCCTGGGTAAGGCCCTGGATGAGGCGACCCAGATTGACCCTCGCCGCAAAGGTATCCCCTCAACCAAAGGCGTAATTGATAAGTGAGGACATAAGTTATGGAGCAATATATTAAAAATAAGGTAAGCGACATAACTTATAAGTCCGAACTTACCCAGCACTTATTTTTGATAAAACAGTTACATTAAATAAAAAGGTATTTTGCAGCATAACCGTTAACTTATAAATCCAGCATAATTACAAAAATAAGTGCTGGGTTAAATTCGCCCCTGCCGTTTTGCTTCGCTTTTGCGATAGCAAAACGAAGCAGCAGGGGGCTCATTTAAGATGATTGCTATTATTGACTACGGGATGGGCAATATCCATAGCGTGCAAAAGGCCCTGGAGTCTTTGGGGGCAAGGGCCATTGTGACTAACCAGCCTGCCGAGATTAAGAGGTGCGTTAAGGCGGTCTTGCCAGGCGTCG
>VGKK01000039.1 GCA_016867095.1 Candidatus Omnitrophota bacterium
GGCTTGGCTATCGCCGCCTTAAAGGTAGCCAGTGGCTGTTCGGAAAAACCTAAATTATCTAAGCCAATGGATAAATTGGATTTATCCAATAAGCGCAAAACAAATTTCTGGCCGAAAGTCGTCGGCAGGCCCGAAACCCTGAAATCTACTTCCTTGCCTTCAAACCTTACCTTAAACCTTCCGTCTTGCGCCAGGCGGCTCTCGGTGATATCCAAATTAGAAATAATCTTGACGCGGGCCAGGATCGCGTTCTGATTTATTTTAGGGATTTTTAATACCTCGTGCAGGGAGCCGTCAATGCGGTACCTGATCAGCAAATGATTCTGCTCCGGCTCAATATGTATATCAGAGGCCCTCTTTTTCAAGGCCTGGGTTAAAATCAGGTCTACTAATTTGACGATAGGCGGCTTTTCGCTCTCGTGGACTACGCTGGAAAGTTCAATATCTTCCTGCTTCAGCAGCTCTATATTCTCTTTTTGATCGGCGGGCTCAAGGGACGAAGCTTCTCCAAGAATCTCCTGTATGCCTTTAGACTCCGGATGATATTGGTTCTCCTGCGCCCTGCTTATTTCCTCTTCAGGGCTTAAAACCGTGTCAATTTTAAAACCGGTAAGCGTCCTTAAATCGTCTAACGCAAAAATATTCAGCGGATCGGATATGGCTACCGAAAGGGTATTGCCCATAATAGACAGGGGAATAACGTGGTATTGCCTGGCGATGCGCTCAGGAATCAATTTGATAACTTCCGGGTCAAACTTATACCTGTTAATATGCAGCGTGGGTATATAAAGCTGTTTTGATAAAAGAGAAAGCAGTTCTTCTTCCGAGAGAATCCCCTGCTCGACAAATACCCTTCTTAAGGGTATCTGTTTCTGTTTTTGTATTTCAAGTGCCCTCTCCAGCTGCTCTTTGGTGAGGTGCTTACTTTCCAGTAATATTGCGATGATGTTCTCTTTTAGCGTCTGCATTTAATGAGCGCATAACTTACGGAAGTCTGCCGTAGGCGGACGACGTAAGTTATTTGCGCGAATTTAATCCAGCACTTATTTTTGAAAAAGCGCTTGAGTTAACTCAAGGAATAGTTTCGCTCTATCGCTTGATCTCTAACTCCAGCACAATTGCAAAAATAAGTGCTGGATGAGTTCGGACCTATAAGTTATGTCGCACTTGCCGCAGAAAGCGGCATACCGACCTTTCCGATAAGGTCGGGTAACGTGCTCCATAACTTATGTCCTCATTCATCCGGCGCGGTAACCCGTACCACTTCCTCAATTGTAGTTTCCCCTTCCAGGGCTGCCCGCAGCCCTTCTTCTCGCAAGGTCTTCATCCCCTCCAGGCGCGCCTTATTTTTAATCACGTACTCCTGCGCGCGGCTAAGGACCAGCTCCCGGATTGTGGGCGTCAATAAAAGGATTTCCGCGATACCGATCCTGCCGCTATAGCCCAAATTAAAACAATTAGAGCAGCCCTTACCGCGGAAAAATAAGGCTTTTTTATTTTCCTCAAGGTTTAGTTTCAGGTTCCTGGCGATTTCCTCCTTAAGCTGGTATTGTTCCTTGCAATAGGAGCAGATTTTGCGCACCAATCTTTGGGCAACCACGCAGACCAAGGAGGCGTTAATCAGGTACGGTTCAACCCCCATATTAATTAAGCGCACGATTGCGCCGCTGGAGGTAGTGGTGTGCAGGGTAGAAAAAACGAGGTGACCGGTGAGAGCGCTTTTTATGGCGATATCTACCGTTTCATAATCGCGGATTTCACCAATCATGATGATATTGGGGTCTTGCCTTAATATGGAACGCAACGCGCTGGCAAAGGTCAGGCCTATCTCGGGCCTTGTCGTCACCTGGTTTATCCCTTCCAATTGGTACTCTACGGGGTCTTCCACGGTCACCAGGTTTTTATAGGGGCTGTCCACAAACTTTAAAAGCGAATAAAGTGTGGTGGTCTTGCCGCTGCCCGTCGGGCCGCAGACAAGCATCATGCCGTGAGGCAGCTTAGATACTTTTTTCAGTTTGGAAATATTATCCTTGCTGAAACCCAGTTTCTCTATATCCAGGGTGGCGGTAGATTTATCCAGTATGCGGATGGCGACTTTCTCCCCCAGGCTGGAGGGGAGAATGGAAACGCGAAAATCCACTTCCTTGCCCAGGATCTTGGCCTTAAAACGGCCGTCCTGGGGAAGGCGGTGCTCGGCAATATTCAAGTCTGAAATTACCTTGACGCGGGAAACCAACGACGGATGCATGCTTTTGGGGGGCGACTGTTCCTCCTGCAAGATGCCGTCAATACGAAAGCGGACCCTTAATTTATTGTCCAGGGGCTCAATAAGAATATCGGAGGCCTTCTTCTTGACCGCCTCTTCCAATATCATATTGGTAATTTTAATTACCGGCGCCTGGCGGCTCAACTGGTTCAGTTCCTGGTCGCTGGGCAAGGCCCCGCGCTCCTCTTTAATCAACTCAAGAGACGTTATGGACATCTCCTTGACCAAATCATCAATGATACCGCCGGTGGCGTCGGGATAGGATAATTCAATAGTCTGCAATATATCCTGGCCCGAAGAAATAATGGGGTTTATCTTATAGCCGGTAAGCGCCTTGACGTGGTCAATGGCAAATATATTTAAAGGGTCGGCCATTGCCAGGGTAACAGTATTACCCATTTTAGAGATAGGGATTATCTGATAATGACGGGCAACTTCAACCGGGATAATTTTGGCTATTTCGTGGTCTATCTTGAAGCGCTTTAAATCAATAAGAGGAAAACCCAAGCCCTCGCTGAGGGTCAAAATCAGGTCGTTTTCCTTGATGAACTTTAAAGCTACGATAATGTCGCTAAGCCTGCCGCCCTTTTCCTTCTGGACCTCTATCGCCTGGTTAAGCTGTTTTTGCGTGATAAGTTTATTGTGGATTAATATTTCGGTCAGGCGCTCTTTTAGGGAAAGCATATTCTATTGTGTAATGTTAGATGTGTAATGTGTAATGTAAAAACTTTTTATTTTTATATGCGTTACACGTTCTTTTGCGTTACACTCACTTTACACATTACACTTTACACATTACACAAAAATCTATTATTCCTTGTCTTTGTAGTATTTCGCAATTGCCTTTTTGATATCTGATGAAGTAGAGACAAAAGTCTGCACGCTGCAGCCGGAGAGCAACTCTACGTCTTCAACCGCCTGGATATTTAAGGGATTAGACATAGCTAAAGTCAGATTATTGCCTATCTTGTCTATGGGCACGAGCAAATACTGCCGGGCAACGCGGCCGGGGATAATATTTACCACCTCGGGATTAATTTCATAGTTGCTTAAGGGCAGGTACGGAAACCCGTATTGCGCGGTCAGGGCCTGGGCGATATCTTCTTCCTTGGCAAAGCCTAATTCTACCAGTATCTCGCCGATAAGCCCGCCCTTTTCCTTCTGGACGCTTAATACCTTGTCCAGCTGGGACTGCTTAATTACGCCCCGCTCAACAAGCAGCTCGCCTAATTGTTTATTGATAATTTTTTTAAGGGACATCTCTCTATCCTACGCGGGCCTTGCCATCCTTTTTAGCAAGGCGGATGCGCTCTTTCGCCTTATTCTTTAATTCTTCTCCGTCTACGCCGTCAAGGGGATTCTCGCTGACGCCCACGCTGACAGCAATCCTTTTGTTTATGTCCTGTTCTTCGCTGAAAGCGAATTCTATTTTTCTCTTGATTTCTTCGGCCATTTCGTGGGCCTTGCGTTTATTTTTTTCGGGTAAAACTACGGCGAACTCATTGTCGCCGGTCCTGGCTACGCGGTCAATATCGGAAACCGAATCTTTAATCAAAGAGCCGACCCTTTTTAAAACCGCCTCTGCCTGCAATGAACCAAAATTCTGGTGAAATTTAGCGAAATTATCAATATCAATAAGGATAAAGGCGCAGGGCCGCTGATAAGCGATTGAACGCTTAATCTCTTCTTCCAGGCGGTTATAAATAAACGAGGCGTTATATAAACCGGTTAAGGCATCCCTTATCTCCAGCTTCTCCACCCGGTGTACCAGTATGTCATTCTCCGCGGCCACGGCTACCTGTTTGGCAAAAAGGTCCAACAGCTCTATTTCGTCTTTTCTGTATATAAAGGGGTCTTTGGTATTGCCGATGCCTAACGCCCCCATAACCCTGCCCCGGAGATATATAGGTAAGGCCAAGGTATTCTTCAATTTGAATTTTTCATAAAAAGAGGCGGCTAAATTTTCCGGCAACACATTCTGCTTATCCAATATCAAGGGCTTCATTTTAGTAATCATGTTCTCAAATAAAGCCTCCTTGGGCTCAAGCTTAATTTTAAGCAGGTACTGCGAATTTATGCCGTCGGCCGCCTTCATATAAACAGCTTCCTGCGTGGACTCCCTAAAGAGCAAATAGGCCACATCAGAGCTGGCCAAGAGGCGCGCCTTATCAATAATGACCTTCAGGATATCTTCTAATTTTGCGCCCTGCGATATAAGCGAACTTATCTGCAGTAAGCTGGAAAGCACCAATACCCTCTTCTGGATCTCCAGATTTATCTCGGTGGTCTTTTCGCTATAGCTCTTTAATTCATCCATATTGGAACGGATGCGGTGCGTCAGCTGGTTCAGGGCGTCGCTTAAATCGCCCACCTCGTCCGGCGACTCTACTTTTAACTTGCGGTTGATATCGCCGGCGGCGATTAACTTAGCTTCGCCGCTGATGGTAACAACCCGGTCAAATATCCCCTTAATCAGCCAGAAACCAATAATCACAATAAAAATAACCGCCGATATGGCCGCGGTGATATTTATCTGGAGGCTAAACTGCGGCTGCGGCAAGAGCCTGTAATTTGCCACCAATACCCCGAATACCAACAGCGGGAAGACAGACATCAGCGCAAAAGCGATAATCAGTTTACGCTTCAGGCGATACGAAGCTAATGAATTACTTTTATCTTTAGCCATTTTAACCTCCATGGGCAGATAACTTACGGAGGGAAACGACGTAAGTTATGGTCCTTGACATCAAAGATGTCAAGGGTCAAATTCGGCCAACAACTTACGTTCACTTGCCGCACAAGCGGCACACCGGCTGTTCAGATACAGCCGGGTGCTCGTTCCGTAAGTTGTGGCTTCATTTGAATTATACCTCTTATCTTATTTCATTGCAACGCTTTTCTTAAATTCCGCGCCTAACGCCTCCTTATCCATACCTACATCCAGGAAATCCCAGGGCAAAAATTCATCCAGGCCCCTTGCCTGCAAATAAAAACTAGGGTCAATGCCGCATTCTAAAAAAGCGGCCTGCCAGCAATCAAACCTAACATGATTCTCCCAGGCGTCAAACTTTGCCCCCTTCTTGAAAGCACAGGCGATAACCCGGCTTAATCTTCTGTCGCCGCGGGAAAGCACCCCTTCCAGAAAACTCAAATTGCGATTATGAAAACTCAATTTTAACCTTTCCTGCCAGCCCCTATGCAATGATTTTTTGACTTGCCCCTTCAGATAGTTTTGCTTATCCTCTATGCTATTCATATCCTCCATCCCCAGCCATTGAAATGGCGTATGCGGCTTGGGAATTAATGTGTTTATACTGATGTTTACCTGGGCAGGGCCCCTGCTGACCTTCTTCTTCAATTCTGAAACAGTGTTCACAAAACCCACAATGGCATCCAGGTCCGCCTGCCCTTCAAAAGGCAGGCCAATCATAAAATAAAGTTTTACCCGCTGATAACCCGAGGCATAGGCCTTTTCTATCGCCAGGAAAAAATCTTCTTCATTAAAATCCTTGCCTAAAATATTGCGCATCCTTTCGGTAGCGGCTTCCGGGGCAAAGGTCAGGCCGGTCTTCTTAATAGTAGCGATTAAAGAAGACAGGCCTCCCAGGTAAGTCTTGGGTTTTATGGAGGGTAAAGATACGCTCACCGCTCTTTCCTTAAACAAGCCAACCAATCGCTCCAGGAGCTTCTCCATACCCGAATAGTCGCTTACCGATAATCCGGCCAAAGATATCTCTTCATAGCCTGTGCTCTTATAACTATCGCTGGCTAGGTTCAATACACAATCCGCATCCCTGGTCCTCAGGGGATAATATTGCGCGCGCGCCTGACAGAATCTGCATTTATTAGGGCAACCCCGCATAATCTCTAAGGCTATCCGGTCGTGCACGATTTGAATATGGGGTATGAGCAAATCCACCGGAAAAAATGCCGTATTTAAATCCCTGACAAAGCGTTTTTTTATCTTGGCGGGAATATCCGCGGCTTTTGGCTTAAATTCCCTTATCTTTCCTGAATTATCGTAAATAACTTCGTATAAAGAGGGCGCATACACGCCTTCTATCCGGGAAAACATCGCCAATAAATCCTGCTTGCTGAGCTTGGCGGCCTTAAAAGCGGCCTTATGCCTTTGGTAAAGGCCGACTACCTCCAGGATTGCTTCTTCGGCCTCCCCTAAAATAAATAAGTCAAAGAACTCATGCATCGGCTCGGGGTTTAACGCGCAAGGCCCGCCGCCGATAATTAGCGGCCAGTCCTGGTCGCGCGAAGCAGACTCTAAGGGGACCGCGCCTAATTCCAGTATATTTAAGGCATTGGTATAATCTAATTCATGCCCCAGAGAAAACCCAACCAGGTCAAACTCCCTTAGCCTTCTTTTTGTCTCTAAAGAAAAAATTTCCAGGCGATGAGCGCGTAATATTTTTTCCATATCCAGATCCGGCGAAAAGAACCTCTCGCAAGAGACGCCGCTCAGATTATTCAATATGCCGTAAATAATCCTCATGCCTAAATTGCTCATGCCAATTTCATATAAATCCGGAAAGCATAAGGCAAACTTTACCTCGGCCCGGTCAAAGTCTTTCCTAGGCGTATTCCATTCCTGGCCGATGTAGCGGCCGGGCTTATTTACCTGTAATAATAAATCTTCTATCATATGCTTATATAACCGGGGAAGCACCAAGTCACAAAGTCACCATGTCACCCGTAAATGCACTTGAAAGCTGGCTAACTACAACTACTGGTGACGTTGTGACATGGTGACGTGGTGCCACCTAAAAAACTGCTCTTCTTTTGTCTATGTTCACCAAAATCCCCAGGGAGGCAAAAGTTACCAGCATAGACGAGCCGCCATAGCTCATCAAAGGCAAGGGCAACCCCACGATAGGCATCAGGCCCATCGTCATCGCGATATTCACGGAAATCTGAATGGTCAATCCCAGGGAAATCCCCCAGGACAATAGCCTGCCGAAGTTGTCATTTGTCCGTTGGCCGATCAAAAGGCCTTCCCGGATTAAAAAATAATACAAGAGCAATAATACGCCGCCCCCTAAAAAGCCCCACTCTTCGGCAAAAGTAGCGAAAATAAAATCCGTGTGCGACTCGGGCAAAAAACGCAACTGGCTCTGGGTGCCGGCAAGCCATCCCTTGCCCCAAAAACCGCCTGAGCCGATAGCAATCTTGGACTGCACCAGCGTATAGCCTGCGCCCAGGGGGTCTATATTGGGATTTAAAAATACCAGTAACCTTTCCTTTTGGTAACCCCGTAAAAATTGCCAAAATACCGGCAGAGACAGCGCGATAACCAGTGAAAAAATAAACACATACCTTAATCTTACGCCCGAAAGGTAAAACATCGCTATAAATATAAAAAAGACCATTGCCCCGCTGCCCAGGTCCGGCTGCTCAATAATTAAAAACATCGGTATGGCAATAAAAATAAAGGGCAAAATAAGCCCGCGGAATATCCCGAATTTTCCGGAAAGCAGCGATACGTCGTACTCGGACTTTCTGCTGAAATATCGCGCTAAAAATATAACCAGGATCAGCTTGGCCAACTCCGACGGCTGGAAATTAAACCAGGCAATGCGCAGCCAGCGCTGCGCGCCCATACGCACAGCGCCGGTGATAAATACCACGGCTAACAATGCCAGGGCAAAAAGGTATAAAAAATACGTGCCGTCCCAAAGCCGGCGATAGTCAAAATTTGAGAGAATAAAAAACGAAAAGACCCCCAAGATAAACCAGATGAACTGGTGCTGCCAGAGCTTAGTTTCTTTTTGATAAGTGCTGCTGTAGATAGATAAAATACCAATGGCGGCAATTAAGACAGCGATTAATAATATTTTCCATTGAGAAGCCATCAGATTAACCCTTCCTGGGCCATCGCCTCTATTATCTGCTTGGCCACGGCTGCCGCGTAATAACCAGAACCGCCGTGCTCCAATAATACGCAGATGACAAATTTGGGATTTTTAGAAGGAAAATAACCGGCAAACCAGGCGTGCGGCTGGCCAGGCGGAGCCTGGGCAGTGCCGGTCTTGCCGGACACAGCAACAGGAAGAGCCGCTAAGGCGCTGGCAGTTCCGGCAGGATCGCTAACCACATTCTTCAGGCCTATCCTGATATAGTCTATAGTCTCCGGTTTTATAGAAAGAGGCGAAATTCTCTGCTTATACTTAGAAATATCCCGGCCATCTATTGCCTGAACAATGTATGGCGTCACTAACATCCCCCGATTGGCAAATACCGCCATCATCCGGCAAATCTGTAAAGGAGTTACCAGGACTTCGCCCTGGCCGATAGACATATTCACTGTATCGCCGTCAAGCCAGTGCTTAAAGCGGTAAATTTTCTTCCATAAAGGGTACGGGATAAAACCGTTTATCTCGTAAGGTAAATCAAAGGAGGTATTCTTTGAAAAACCAAACTTCAGGGCGTATTCATATATTGCCTGTCCGCCCAGGAGCAGGCCGGTCCGATAAAATAAAACATTGCAGGAACGCGCGATTGCCCCCAGCAAGTTTTGCTGGTTATGCACATCCCAGCAGGCAAACTCCTCCCTTCCGAGGTGCATGCTGCCGGAACAAAAAAATGAAGTATTCAAATTTATCTTTTTTGTCTCCAGGGCCGCGGCAGCCACGACTAATTTAAATACCGAACCCGCGGGATAGGCGGCGGCAACGGCGCGGTTTATTAACGGCGCCTCCGGGCTGCTAAAGAGGCTGCGCAGGG
>VGKK01000040.1 GCA_016867095.1 Candidatus Omnitrophota bacterium
GCGTGGTTAAGGCTGATGGCCTGGCTCAAGGTAAAGGCGTAATTGTGGCTAAAACTGTTGATGAAGCAAAAGAGGCAGTAACCCTGATGATGGAAAAAAGAAGTTTTGGCCAGGCCGGCAATAAAGTGATTGTGGAAGAATGCCTGGAAGGCCAGGAAGCGTCCATCCTGGTAATTACGGATTCCCGGGAAGTCATCGCCCTGGCTTCCAGCCAGGACCATAAGAGAATTTTTGACGGCGATAAAGGCTCGAATACCGGCGGCATGGGCGCTTATTCTCCGGCTCCGGTGGTAACGCGGGAGTTGTTTAAAGAAGTTTTAGATAAGATAGTTTACCGGACAATAGATGGTTTAGCTAAAGACGGGATAGATTATACCGGAGTCTTGTATGCCGGCATAATGATTACTAAGGATGGGCCTAAGGCCTTGGAATTTAATGTGCGTTTTGGCGATCCGGAAACAGAGGCAATATTGCCGCGTTTAAAATCTGACCTGGTAGAGATAGCGCTGGCTGCCTCCGAGCAAAAATTATCACGCCTGCGCACTTTAGAGTGGGATAATCGCGCCTGTGTCTGCGTAGTTTGCGCCTCTGGCGGCTATCCCGGCGACTATGGAAAAGGAAAGGAAATTTTTGGTTTAGAAGAAGCAGCAAAGATGCCAGATATTGTTGTTTTTCACGCGGGGACGAAAAAAGAGGACGGAAAAATCTTGACCAATGGCGGAAGGGTTTTAGGCGTAACTGGCTTAGGCAATACCATAAAAGAGGCGATAGATAAAACCTATCAGGCAGTAGGAAAAATACATTTTGAAGGTATGCATTATCGTAAAGATATCGGCAGAAGAGCAATTGAGATAAGAAATGCTAAATTCAAATGACAAATGGTTAAATTACAAATTCCAAGCACCAAATTACAAACAAATTGCAATGACCAAAATTACAATGACCGAAACCGTTTTAGTCATTTGGTAATTGGGATTTGTTTGTGATTTGTAATTTGTGATTTGGAATTTTTCCATTATTTTGTTATTTGTGCTTTGTCATTTGTCATTAACCCGGAGGTTTTTATGGCAAAACTAATCAGTATAATTATGGGCAGCCAGTCGGACTTAGGGACAGTGCAGGAGGCAATAAATTTACTGAAGGAATTTAAGGCGGGGTTTGAAGTAAAGGTTTTATCCGCGCACCGCGCGCCCAGGGAATTATCCGTCTATGTTGAGGCAGCGCAAAAAAAAGGGGCCAAGGTTTTTATCGCTGCTGCCGGAGGAGCCGCGGCCTTAGCCGGAGTGGTTGCCAGCCATACCACCTTACCCGTCATCGGCATACCCATTGAAACTAAGAGCCTCAAGGGGTTAGATTCGTTATTATCCACCGTGCAGATGCCGGCGGGAATCCCTGTGGCCGCTATGGCGATTGGAAAAGCCGGGGCTAAAAACGCGGCTATCCTGGCATTGGAAATTTTAGGCATTACTGACAAGAGAATACAGGCAAGGCTCACCGCGCATAAAAGGCAGATGAAAGCCAAGGTAATCCGGGCTAAAATCAAGTTATGAATACCAAGATCATAAAAATAGATGCCCTAAATCTCAGCGAAGAAGCTCTCAAGGAACCGGCGGAAATAGTAGCAAAGGGCGGGTTAGTAATTATGCCCACGGAAACAGTCTACGGCATTGCCGCCAATATGTTAAATAAAGAGACCATCAGCCGGTTATACGCCATAAAACAGCGGCCACATGAAAAGCCTTTCTCCCTGCATATAGCTGAAAAGGCAAAGGTTGAACAGTTCGCTAAAGACATTCCGATTTCGGCCTATAAACTGATGGATAAATTTTGGCCCGGGCCGTTGACGTTGATACTAAAAGCAAAAGATGAGGGCTCAGTGGGCATACGCATGCCGGACAATGAAATTGCCTTAAAGCTCATTGCCCAGGCCAGAGTTCCTGTAGTTTGCCCCTCAGCTAACCTTTCGGGAAAGCCTGCGGCCGTAGATTTTCCCGCGGCAATAGAAGACTTGCGCGGCCTGGTGGATTTGGCCATTGACTCCGGCAGCACGAAATTAAAAGCGGAATCTTCGGTGGTGGATTTAACTGTTGAGCCGCTGCGCATCTTGCGGGAGGGGGTGATAAAGAGAGAAGATATTGAGGCGGCAGCGAGAAAAAAGATCGTGCTTTTTATCTGCACGGGAAATTCCTGCCGTTCGGTAATGGCCAAGGCTTTATTGGAGAAGAAAATGCGGGAAAAGGGCCGGGCTGACGTGGAAGTTTTATCCGCGGGCATAATGATGCTGGCGGGGATAGGCGCAACCGAAGAAACTAGGGGGCTTTTAAGCCGGGAAGGCATAGATGTTTCCGGCCACCGCTCGCAAAGAGCGACTAAAGAGATGGTGAATAAGTCGGATATCATCCTGGTGATGGAAAAACTGCACGAACAGAGAATCTTGGAATTGGCGCCGGCAGCAAAAAATAGGGTGTTTTTATTGAAGGAATTTGCTAAAATAAGCGATAATGATATGGATATCGCTGACCCCATTGGCAGGACGTGGGAGTTTTACAGCCAGACCTTTGCCACCATTAAAGAAGCGATAGAAAGGATAAGCGCAATTTTATGAAAAATTGTCTTCTTATTGCCGCCGACCACGGCGGTTTTGCGCTGAAAGAAAAATTAAAGCCTTATTTAGAAAAGGCCGGATTTAAGGTAAGGGACTTGGGCACATATTCAAAAGAGTCGTGCGATTATCCCGAGTCCGCGTATAAGTTAGCGCGCCTGGTCTCCGGCGGGAAATATAAGCGGGGTATTTTAATCTGCAAAAGCGGCATCGGTAATTCTATTGTGGCTAACCGCCTGCCGCGGGTGCGCGCGGCGCTGTGTTATAACGCGCGGGCAGCCCGGCTTTCCCGCCTGCACAATGACAGCAATGTTTTAGTCCTGGGTTCAATTTTTGTGAATGAAAAATTAGCCAAAAAGATTACCGCAACCTGGCTAAAGACTGAATTCTTAGGCGGCCGGCACTTGCGGCGGCTGAATCAGATAAAAAAGATAGAAAAGCAACTTTAGGAGCTAAAAAAAGATGGACTATATAAAAAATGTTGACCCGGAAATTTACGCGGTAATCAAAAATGAGCTTAAAAGGCAGCAGGATAATTTAGAGCTCATCGCCTCGGAGAATTTTACTTCGGAGGCCGTTCTGGAGGCGCAAGGCTCGGTGCTGACCAATAAATATGCCGAAGGCTATCCCGGCGCGCGCTGGTATGGCGGGTGCGAGAATGTGGATGAGGCGGAAAAATTGGCCATTGAGCGGGCAAGGGAATTATTCGGCGCCGAGCATGTCAATGTCCAGGCCCATTCCGGCACCCAGGCCAATATGGCGGTGTATTTTGCGGCCTTAAATTTGCATGACAGGGTTTTGGCTATGGACTTGGCCTGCGGCGGCCATCTTACGCACGGCCACCCGCACAGCTTTTCCGGGATGTTTTATAACGTGCTCGGCTATGGAGTGGATAAAAAAAGCGAGGTTTTAGATTACGCGAAAATTTTAGAATTAGCCAAAAAGCATAAGCCCAGGCTTATTTTAGCCGGCGCCTCGGCGTACCCGAGAAAAATAGATTTTAAAGAATTTCGCAAGATTTGCGATAAAGTCGGCGCTTACCTGTTTGTGGATATGGCGCATATCGCCGGCCTGGTTGCCGCGGGCATCCATCCCTCTCCGGTGCCTTACGCTGATTTTGTCACTTCCACTACCCATAAGACCTTAAGGGGCCCGCGCGGCGGCTTTGTGCTTTGCAAGAAGGAATTTGCCAAAAAAATTGACGCCTTAATCTTTCCGGGCATTCAGGGCGGGCCGCTGATGCACGTGATTGCCGCCAAGGCAGTTGCCTTTAAAGAAGCGCAGGGAGTAAAATTCAGGAATTATCAACGCCAGATTGTGAAAAATTCCCGCGCCCTGGCCAGCGCCTTGGCGCAAAAAGACTTCCGCATTGTTTCCGGCGGCACAGATACGCACTTAATGCTGGTGGATTTGGCGGCAAAGGGCATTACCGGCAAGGACGCCTCAAAGATATTGGGAGAAGTAGGCATTACCGTAAATAAAAATCTCATTCCTTTTGACAAAAAGAGCCCGGCAACAACCAGCGGTATCCGCCTGGGGACAGCGGCGGTGACCACGCGGGGGATGAAGGAATTTCATATGCGCCAGATCGCCCAGTTTATCCACGAGGCGATTGAGTCCAGCGATGGCGCCGAGAAATTAAACCAGATTAAATCAAAAGTTTTAATTTTAACCCGCAGATTTTCTTTGTATCCCGGACTTTTACAAGAAAAATGAAAAGACAACTTAAGAAGCAAAAGCGTCCCAGCTGGGATGAGTATTTTTTAGAGGTGGCCCATTTAGTCTGTAAGAGGGCTACCTGTATGCGCCGCAGCGTAGGCGCGGTCCTGGTAAAAGATAAAAAGATTTTAGCCACCGGATATAACGGCGCGCCTTCGGGCCTGCGGCATTGCGAGGATATCGGCTGCCTGCGGGAAAGGTTAAGGATTCCTTCGGGAGAACGCCAGGAATTATGCCGCGGTTTGCACGCGGAGCAGAATGTATTGGTGCAGGCGGCCTTATACGGCATCAGCACCAAGGGCAGCACTCTTTATGTGACCAACCAGCCCTGCGTTATCTGCGCCAAGATGCTGATTAATGCCGGCATAAAAGAGATTGTGATTGCCGCCGGCTATCCGGATAAATTAGCCAGGGAATTCCTAAGGGAGGCAAAAATAAAAATAAGGAAATCAAAGATATAAGGCTAGATGAAGTGTCCATATTGCGGCTATAAAGAGGATAAAGTGGTGGATTCGCGCTCTACGCAGGAGGAATCCGCTATCCGGCGCAGGCGCGAATGTTTGAAGTGCGGCAAGCGCTTTACCACTTATGAGTATATTGAAGAAGCCTCCCTGATGGTGATAAAAAAAGACGGCCGGCGCGAGCCTTTTGACCGCAAAAAGATATTAGGCGGCATTATCAAGGCCTGCGAAAAAAGGCCGGTGAGTATGGAAAAAATGGAGGAGATTGCTACCGCGGTTGAGCGGGCAATCCAGAAAAAATCCGACCGGGAAGTGGCGGCATCAAGGGTCGGGGAGCTGGTGATGGAAAAATTAAAACAACTTGATGATGTGGCCTATGTCCGGTTTGCCTCGGTTTACCGGCAGTTTAAGGACGTGGGCCAATTTATGGTAGAATTAAAAGACATCCTTAACAAAGAGAAACAGCGCCGCTGTGCGAGGTGAGAAAGGAATAGCTCCTATGGTAGAAATGGAATTGAATAAAATCGTCATTGATGAAAAAAGGCACGACCAGCTTATAGTCCTGAAAGAAAAAGACGGCAGCCGGATTCTGCCCATTGTCATCGGTTTAAGCGAGGCCTCGGCCATAAAATTAAAAATCAGCGGTTTTAATCCGCCCCGGCCCTTAACCCACGATTTATTGCATAACATGATTGAAAATTTAGAGTCTACTATTGATAAAGTGGTGATTGATAAATTAGAGGAAAATACCTTCCACGCCAAGTTATTCTTAAAAACCCAGTCCGGCGAGACCAAAGTCATTGACGCCCGGCCTTCGGATAGTATTGCCCTGGCAGTGCGCTCGCGCGCGCCGATATTCGTGGAAGACGAGGTCATCAAGCAGTCGGAAGTATTTAATAAAGAGAAATAATTCGCGCAATAACTTACTCACACCTTTGTGTGTTCGTAAGTTATGCGCTCATTTAATGAAAATAGGCGTACTTTCCGATGCTCACGATAACCTGCCCAAGGTGGAAAGGCAAGATATTCAGGATATAATGAAGCTTCCCGCCTCTTCAAAAAAATTACTCAAGATAGTTTTGGTATCCGCGCAAAAGAAGAAGTTAAAAGTCTATCTTGTTGGGGGCATCTTGCGCGATTTTTTTTTAAAACGGGATAAAGATAACCCCGATATTGACTTTTGCCTGAAAAAAGGCGCGATAAATTTCGCCAGGGAGCTTTCCCGGAAAACCAAATCCGGTTTTGTAGTCCTGGATAAGGAACACGGCGCGGCGCGCCTGGTAAAAAGGATAAAAGACAAAGTCTATACCCTGGATTTTACGGATTTCCGCGGCAAGACGTTAGAAGAGGATTTGGCGCGCCGCGACTTTACCATAAATGCCATTGTCCTGGAATTGGAAAAGGCATTTGGCTCCGGAGATTTCACCAGGTCGCTTATTGACCCCTGCTCCGGCAGAAAAGATTTGAAAAATAAACTTATCAGGGCGGCAGGCGGCAAGGCCTTTGACGAAGACCCCTTAAGGATATTGCGCGCCTTTAGCTTTGCCTGTATCTTTGGTTTTAAAATAGATAAGCAGACCTTAAAGCTGATAAAACTCAAAAAAAAGAAGTTATCCGGGGTTTCCTGCGAGCGCATCCGCGATGAATTATTCAAAATACTGGACGCGCCCTGCGCCTTTGATTATTTAGCGGCGCTAGATAAGCTGAAAATTTTAAAGCTCATTTTTCCGGAGATTGAAATGATGCGCGGAGTCAGCCAGGGGCCGTATCATCACCTGGATGTCTGGGAACATACTCTGGAAACCATCCGGCAGCTGGAGATAGTCATTAAAGAGCTGAAAAATGACCGCCAGGCGCAAGATTACCTTAACCAGGTGGTTTCTTCAGAAAGGAAACGCCGCAGCCTGCTTAAATTAGCCGCGTTTTTGCACGATATCGGCAAGCCCCGGGCGCGGCGGCGCAGAGAAGGCAAGCTTATCTTTCACGGCCATGAGCGGATGGCTTTAGGCATTGTAGAGGATATCTGCCGGCGCCTGCGGCTTTCCAATGATGAACTCAGCGCTTTAAAAAGGATAGTTTTTTGCCATCTGCGGCCAGGGTATCTGGCGGATAATGAAATAATCACCAGGCGGGCAAAATTCCGCTTTTTTCGCGATACGGCAAATGAGGCGGCCAGCGTCCTTTTGATGGCTATCGCTGACCAGCGCGCCACCCGGGGGCCGCTGACTACCAAGGCGGGGCACGAGCAACATGAAAGAGTGGTCTGGGGATTAATCAGGGAATACTTTAGAAAGGCTAAGGAGAAGAGGCCCGCGCGTCTTTTAACCGGCGATGATTTAATCCGCAAGTTTAAATTGGAACCCTCGCCGTTAATCGGCAAGATTTTGCGCGAAGTAGAAGAGCTGCAGGCTATCGGCAGGATAAAGACCAGGCAGGAGGCTTTTAAAATAGCAGAAAAGCTAATTTTTCTAAGTCAAAAGTCACCCTTCGACTGCGCTCAGGGCAGGCAAGTCAAAAGTCACAAGTCAAAAGCAAAAGACAAGAAAGAGAATTATTATGTTGGACATTGAATTTAGAAAGGCGGGTGCGGTTGCCATTTTGGATTTGGCGGGCAGTATTGATATTGACGCCGCTAATTTTATTGAGATGGTCGGCTGGTGCCTGAACAACGGCTACAAGGATATCGTCTGCAACCTGGAAAATGTGAATTTGGTAGATTATCCCGGCCTTTCCGTCCTGACCATCGCCTATAAGGACGTAGTGAACCATAACGGCAGGATAAAATTCGTGAATGTGGCGGCGCATATTGAAAAAACTTTTGCCATGGTTTGCCTGGACAGGGTCTTTGATATTTACGTTGACGAGGAAACGGCCTTAAAGAGTTTCGCCGAAGATAAGCACATTTCGCAGATTCAGAAAATGCCCCTGAGGCGGAGGTTCAAGCGCCTGCCTTTAGATATAGATATTGATTTTAAGGCAAAAGATAAGGCGGAACAGTTTAATCAGGGCAAGGTTTTAAATATCAGCGCGGTGGGGTTATTGGTTTTCGCGGAAAAAATCTACCCTTTAAGCCAGATACTGGATGTCAGGTTGTCGCTCCTGCCGCATCCGGGCCAAATTGAAGTTAATGCCAAGGTAGTCTGGCTGGTGCAGAAAGAAATTCAGCCCCAGATTTATCCGGGGATGGGGCTGGAGTTTTATAAGATAGACAGCGAAGTGCAGAAAAAGATTGTTGAATTTGTGGACAGGAACCTGCCCTTAAGCTCTACCGCGGAGTAATGATGAAAAAGAAAATTTTACTTATTTTTATTATCTTATTTATTCTGGGCAGCATCGTTACGGCCTATTTAAACCTGGTATTCCTGCCGACAAAAATAAAATCCGTAGTAGTTTCCCGCCTTGAAGAAATAACCCGTAAAAAAGTAACCTTGGGGAGCCTGCAACTCAATATATTTAAGGGCCTGGTATTAAGGGATTTGGTTATTTCCGACGGCAAGGCGCCAATGCTGAGCCTGGCGGAATGCTCCGGAAGTTTTTTAATTTGGCCTATTTTCCGAAAAAAGATTATCATTCCCTCTATAACCTTTAAATCCGTGCGGTTATTCCTGGAGCGCAGGCCGGATTCTACCTTTAATCTCCAGGATTTATTTTCGCATAAAGCCGCGCCTGTTGCCGCGGAGCGGCCCAAATTCGGTGTCTTTATTTACCGGATTAACGTAGTTGACGCGAACATTCGTTTTCAGGACGATACCTTATCGCCCATATTCACTAAAGAAATGAAAAACCTGGATTTGACGCTATATTTGTCCCTGCCTGCCAGCACCAAATTTAATTTTAAATCGGAAACACCGAATATAAGCGGCAGCGGCGAATACAAGATACTGGATAAAGAACTGGCTTGCCAAATCAAGGTAAGAAATTTTTCTCCCGCGCAGTTCCAGGGTTATTATCGGGATTCAGGCGTGGTTATTTCAGAAGGCGCGATGGATATGGTAATAGACGTTAATCTTAAGGATAATCTTATTAGCGCCAAGATATCCGCGCAAAATAAAAACTTAGCCATCTCTA
>VGKK01000041.1 GCA_016867095.1 Candidatus Omnitrophota bacterium
CTTACCCAGCACTAATTTTACGCAACGCTTAAAACTATCTCGTAGGGGCTACGTTGAAACCAACCCATAAGAGATAGAGATAAGGGTTTATAAAAATTAGTGCTGGGTTAAATTCAGACATACAACTTACGTCCATTTGCCGCACAAGCGGCACACCGGCTGTTCCGATACAGCCGGGTGCCCATTCCGTAAGTTGTGTCTTCATTTAATACGGCCTTCAATCAAAAAATCTTCTCCGATACGCTTTAACTTGACTTCTTTAAGTTTAATCGCCTTATCTATGCGCGGAATGCCCCTGCCCATCACCGCGCTGATGGCGTCTTTTCCTCCGATAATCTTGGGGCTGATAAAAAATAATACCTTATCCACAAGGCCTTCGTCAAATAACGAGCCGATAAGCATGCCTCCGCCCTCCACCAGGATACTGGTAATCCCCGCTTGGGCTAATTTCTTCATCGCGTCCTTAAGATTTATCTGGCCCGCCTTCTCTCTTACCTCTAATATTTTGGCCTTCTTGTCCAGAATCTTCCTGTTCTCCGTCTCCTGGCCCGGCGCGCTCGGCAAGGTCACGATAATCACCTGGCTGTTTTTAGAAAAAATATTGGCGCCGGCAGGGATGCTCAGCTGGCTGTCCACCACCACTTTTACCGGCTGTCTTTTGGAAAACCAGGCATCTAATTTCGGGTTATCTCTTAATACGGTATTGACCCCCACCATAACCGCGTCGTAGTCCTGGCGGATGCGGTGGGCGTAGCCGCGCGATTTATCGGAAGTTATCCATTTGGAATCTCCGCTATAAGTGGCAATCTTGCCGTCCACGGATTCGGCTACCTTAACCGTGACATATGGCGTCCTTTTGGTGATATATTTAATGAAAGGTTCGTTCAACTTCTTTAACTCATCTTCCAAAAATCCCGCCTGCACCTTTATTTTCTGCTGCCTGAGTATCCTGATGCCCCGGCCGTTATTAAGCGGATTAGGGTCAACCATCCCCACAATAACTTCCTTAACCTGGCTTTTAATAATCCTGTCCACGCAAGGCGGGGTCTTGCCGAAATGCGCGCAGGGCTCCAGCGTGACATAAAGAGTGGCGCCCTTTGCCTTTACCCCTGCCTCATCCAAGGCGATAACTTCCGCGTGGGCCAGGCCTGCTTTTTGATGATAGCCCCTGCCCGCTATCCGACCGTCTTTTACCACCAGCGCCCCCACCATCGGATTAGGGCTGGTTTTACCCTTTGCCTTCATTGCCAATTTCATGGCCAGGCGCATATAATATTCGTGGTCTTTCATTTAGCCTCTTTCAACTTTTCCACTAACTCATACGGTATCTTAACCGAGCCGATCTTTACTTCGGGCTTGGCATCGCCGTGGCAGTCAGAGCCTCCGGTAACCAATAAATTATACTCCCTGGCTAAGCCAAGATAATTATTAGTCCGGCGCCGGGTATGCTCGGGATAATATGCCTCCAGGCCCATAACGCCATACTGGATAAGCTCGCGAATCAGCTCATCGCGGTTCAGGGTATAAGGATGCGCTAAAACAGGCACGCCGCCCGCCTCTTTAATCAACTTTATGGCCTGTTGCGGCGATAAGCGGAAACCTAAAACATAGGCCGGGCACCTGTCTCCAATGTATCTGGTAAATGCCTCCGCGACAGAAGACACCAGCCCCTCTTTTACCATTGCCCGGGCAATATGCAGCCTGCCTACTGTGCCAAGCTGTCCTAATGCAAAAACTTTCTCCGCATTTAAAGTCAGGCCGATACTCCCCAGTTTATCTATTATTTTATAGATGCGCTCAACGCGGTTCTTCTTCAGCGCTTCCAATTCCCTTATCAGGCTTTTATTTTTGTAATCAATTAAATATCCCAAGAGGTGTATCTCTAAGCCCAAGTATTCACTGGTCAGCTCTATGGCGGGCAATATTTCTATATCTTTTGATTTTGCCGCCTCTAAAACAGGGACAATCCCGGAAACCGTATCGTGGTCCGCGACGGCAATGCACGCTAATCCGGCTTTCTGGCTGGCTTTTATCAGCGCTTCGGGGGTATAGGTGCCGTCGGAATATACGGTGTGCAAATGCAGGTCGGCAAACTTCACTTCTTCATCTCTTGTTTTATCTTATCCAGAATCGCGTTCACAAATTTACCTGCCTCCCTGCCGGAATACCGCTTGGCAAGCTCTACCGCTTCGTTGATAGAGACTTTGGCGGGGATGTCGTCGCGGAACATCAGCTCGCAACAGCCCAGGCGCAGGATATTCCTGTCCACTACCGCCATGCGCTTTAGCTGCCAATTAGTGGCAAATTGGGCGATTTTGGCGTCAATTACCGCCAGGTTCTGCGCAACGGCCTTCACCAGTTCGGCGGTAAAATCCTTCACGCTTTGCTCGGCATCTTCCTGGCTGAGCTCCTGCCAAAAACCGGCTAAGGCGGCGTCTTCCTTGTCGCGGGTAATATCCAGTTGATAGAGAACTTGCAAAGCAAATTCTCGCGAGAGGCTGCGTTTACGCATAAATGACCCCCGCCGCTTTGTTTCGCTTTGCGAACCAAAGCGAAACAGCGGGGGAAATTTATCCCGCCGAGTATGGTAAAATTATCGAAGAGAATTTTACCATATCTTACGAGTCGGGATTAAACTATGTTATTTCAACTGTGTTAATAAATTACTCATTTCAATAGCGGATAAAGCCGCGTCGCGGCCCTTGTTGCCCTCCTTGGTTCCGGCGCGCTCTATTGCCTGTTCAATAGTATCGGCGGTAATAATCCCAAATACCACCGGCAGGCCGCTATCCTGGGAAACCTTGGCTATACCCTTGGCTACCTCCGCGGCAATATAATCAAAATGCGGGGTCGCGCCGCGGATTACCGTGCCTAAACAAATGACCGCGTCATATGACCTGGTTTTGGCCAGCTTCAACGCGGCCAAAGGAATCTCAAACGCGCCCGGCACCCAGGCCACGGCCAAATCCTTATCATCGGCGCCGTGCCTGACCAGGGTATCCGCACAGCCGGAGATTAATTCCCTGGTGATAAACTCATTAAAGCGCGAAGCCACAATCCCAAACTTCTTACCTTTGGCAATCAAATTGCCCTCCATTGTCTTTACCATTTCCTTCACCTCCTCATTTTCTAAATCTCAAGTTGATGCCCTAATTTTTCTTTCTTGGTCTTTAGATAACGATAATTTAAAGGGTTAGGCTCAATCTCCAGCGGAACACGCTCCACCACCTTCAAATTATAACCCTCCAGGCCCACAATCTTACGGGGGTTATTCGTCAGCAGCCGGATATTTTTTAAACCCAGGTCCGCCAGGATTTGCGCGCCAATCCCGTAGTCTCTCAGGTCCGGCTTATGGCCGAGGGCCTCATTTGCCTCCACTGTATCCAGGCCCTGGTCCTGAAGTTTATAGGCCTTGATTTTATCGGTGAGCCCGATACCGCGGCCCTCCTGGTTCATATAAAGGATAACGCCTTTACCTTGCCGCTCAATCATCTGCATGGCCTTTTTTAACTGCCTGCCGCAGTCGCAGCGCAAAGACCCGAAAACATCGCCGGTAAGGCACTCGGAATGCACGCGCACTAACACGGGTTCATTTTGAAATTCCCCCATTGTCAGCGCGACGTGGACTTTGCGGCTGACTAAATCCCGGTATAAGATTAACGTGTAGCTGCCAAATTCGCTAGGCAAGGCCGCCTCGGTAAGGCGTTCAATCAATTTTTCCGAACGCCGGCGGTATTCAATGAGGTCGGCGATAGAACAAATCTTTAAAATATGCTCCCTGGCGAATTCCAGCAGCTGCGGCAGCCTGCTCATTGTGCCGTCGTCATTCATAATCTCGCAGATGACGCCCGCGGGATACAGGCCGGCCAGCTTCATCAAATCTATGGTTGCCTCCGTATGCCCTGCCCTGACTAACACCCCGCCATTTTGCGCCTTCAGGGGAAAGATATGGCCGGGACGGATCAGGTCGTCAACTTTTGCCTGCGGATTAATCAGGACTTCTATTGTGCGGCTGCGGTCAAAGCAGGAAATGCCGGTAGTAATACCCCTGGCAGCATCCACTGAAACCATCCAGGCAGTGGAAAAAGGGTCTTTTTTATTAGATAAATCCTCTTTCCTGCCGCCCAGCATCGGCTGCAGGCATAACTGCTGCAACCTTTGCTCTTCCATAGGTACGCAAATCAGGCCCCGGCCGAACCTGGCCATAAAATTCAGCTGCTCCGGCCTGGCAAAAGAGGCGGCTATAACCAGGTCGCCTTCATTCTCGCGGTCATGGTCATCAACCACAATAACCAGCTTGCCCTTTTTTAAATCTTCTAAAATTTCCGGGATTGAATTAAACATAAGCGATGCCATAACTTAGCGAACGGTAGTGAAGCTAAGTTATCAGGCCGAGCTTACCCAGCACTAATTTTTAAAAAGCCTTATCTCTATCTCATAGGGGCTGATGCCAACGCAACCCTTATGAGATAACTTTAAGCGTTGTATAAAATTAGTGCTGGGTTAATTCGCGCAAATAACTTATGTCGCTGCCTGTAAAAACGAACGCTCCATAAGTTATGCGCTCATTAAAAAACCCGAAGATACTCTTCGGGTAATAATAGATTAACCTTCTCCTATCTTGACTTTACAATCGGTACTGGATTTACACCAGTTCGTGTCCCCGCTGATTCGTTTTCCATTCGCAAAAGCGAATCAAAACGGCGGGGACTCGCGGACTTTTCCACCCGGCGCTTTATGGAAGCGCCGGTGTGCGCTTTTTGCGCATATACCTTGCCATATATGATTGGCAAGTATGCGCCTTCTGCGCTAACCGCCGGTCAGGAATTCCTGCCCCTTAAGTAGGCAGGTCACCTTGCCCCGAAGATTAATTGAATATTAGTATAACATAAATTTCCTGCTTGTCAATAGTTATAAAAGCTCTTATAATAAGTATATGGCGCAACACGTTATAAACCAAGTACATAAGTTCCTGCTCAAAAAAGGGCTTACTGTCGCAATTGCTGAGTCCTGCACCGGAGGCCTCCTTTCCAGCCTGCTCACCCAAATCTCCGGCAGTTCAAAATACTTTATCTTGGGCGCAGTAACTTACAGTAATAAAGCCAAAAAGTCCCTTCTTGGCGTCCCGCGCCGCCTGATTGCCCAAGAGGGCGCGGTTTCTCAGCAAGTCGCGCAGCAAATGGCTGAATCTATCAGGAAAATAGCCAAGACTGATATCGGCATAGCCACGACCGGCATTGCCGGCCCAACCGGCGGCTCAAAGCAAAAACCCGTAGGCACGGTATTTATCGCGTTAAATGGCATTAATAAAAAAATCTGCGAGAGATTCCATTTTACGGGCAGCCGGAGTGTTATCCGGAAAAAAACCGCCCTGGCAGCATTGGAATTATTGAGGAATATCCTCTTGTCCCGATGAGAACATTTATCGCTATTGAATTACCCACGGAAATCAAAAATTCCCTGGCCGGCCTGCAGGAGGAATTAAAAAAATGCGGGATAGACGCGAAGTGGGTCCAGCCGCAAAATATCCATCTCACCCTGAAATTCCTGGGCAAACGGGACGCTAAATTAACCGAAAACGTTACGCGGGTTTTATCGGACGTGGCTTTCGGAAAGAAAACTTTTCAGATAAACATTACTTCTCTGGGCGCGTTCCCGAAAATAACTTCTCCCCGGGTAATTTGGGTGGGGATTGAGGAAGGTGACCGTCAAACCAGGGAAATTGCTCAAGAATTAGAAGAAAAAATCGCCCGGCTCGGCATCCCCAAAGAAGACCGGCCATTTTCCAGCCATATCACTATCGCCAGGATACGCTCAGGGCTAAACCGGGATAAACTAATTTCCAGCCTAAACAGCCTGCAGGATAAATTCAAATCCGCGCCCCTTTCTTTTACGGCGCGAAAAATCACCTTATTTAAAAGCACGCTTAAACCCAGCGGCCCGGTCTATGAAGTTTTAAAAGAGGCGGATCTTAAATAAAAACACGGATTTACACGGACAATGCTTTTCATCCGTGTGTATCCGTTCTTTTATCCGTGCCTATCCGTGTTAAATAGTTTTCCCGAGAACCATGGAAACTACCTGAAGAATAAAATTGGTATATAAGCCGGCGACAATATCATCGCTCATTACCCCGGGGCTGCCTTTAAGGTTTTGCAGCCTCCAGGCCGGGTACGGCTTTAGGGCGTCAAGGACGCGAAAGAGCACAAAGGCAAAAACCACCAGTTTTATATCGTAAGGCAAAAACGCCAAACTCAAAAGCATACCCGCGACTTCATCTATCACTATGCGCCTGTCATCTTTCTGATGAAATACCTCTTCGGCGCCGCCTGCCGTCAAAAATCCCGCCGCTAAGGCCGCCAGCGTGGTTAATGAATATACAAAGCTGCTATCCTTAACCAGGTAATACAGGCCAATGCCGGCTATGCTGGCAAATGTACCCGGCACCAGGGGCAGGTACCCCACATAAAAAAAGGTGCTGATAATTTTTACTATAAATTTACGCATTTTAAAGAAGAGATACTATAATCTGGCGATGACTTTGCGGTTTTCCCAAAGGTAAGAAAGGCCTGAATAAAGGGTAAGCCCTACCGTAAGCAGCATCAGGATAAATATGCCCTGGCGGAAAATCTTTTCCCAGGCGGGGTTCCAGGTAAAGAAGGACAGCATTACTTCCTTTGAAACAATAAATCCCAGTATTGAGAATATCGCCGCCATCTGCGATACGGTCTTGTGTTTGCCGGCCCTGGCCGCGGAGAGCACCTTTCCCTTATTCAAGGCAAAGAGCCTCAGCGAGGTAATCAGTATCTCGCGCGAGACAATAATCACAAACATCCAGGCCTCAATCAGCTGCATCTGGACAAAAGCCGCAAACGCCGCCAGCACCAGGATTTTGTCGGCAATGGGGTCCATCAGCCTGCCGAAATCCGTAACCATATTTTTCTTCTGCGCGATCATCCCGTCAAAAAAGTCGGACAGGGCGGCAAATAAAAATATGGTCAGGCTTAAAATCTTGGCCCAAAGCCCGTCGCGGAATAAAAAGAACATAAAAACAAAGGTAAGTAAAATCCTGGCCATGGTTAGGCGGTTGGCAATATTCATAGACTTTCTCCCACTAAGTCATACTCCAGGGTATCGGTAATTTTAACCTTTACCAAATCTCCCGGCTTTAGTTTATTTTTTGAATTTACCCCGTTAGAAAACTTCGCCTCTTTACAATCGTCTTTTCTAACGGGGTGAACATAAACCAGGCCGTCAACCTCCGGGGCGTCGTATTGGCTGCGGCCCAGGTACGTCCCGTTTTCACAAGCGTCAATCAGGACTTCCAGGGTCTTGCCCAGGAAATTTTTATTAATCGCCCGGGAAATCTCCTGTTGCGCCGACATCACCGCGCCAAAGCGCTCCGCCTTTACTTTATCCGGCAGCTGTTGCTTAAAGCTAAACGCCTCTGTCCCCTCTTCGCGGGAATAAATAAAGGCGCCCAATCTCTCAAGCCTGGCGTCCCGGATGAATCCGAGCAATTCCCGGAATTCCGCCTCGGTCTCCGAAGGAAACCCTACGATAAAAGCAGTCCTGATGGCAACCGCGGGTATTTTTTTTCTGATTTTATCCACCAGCTTTAAGATATCTTTTTTAGCGCTGCTGCGGCGCATTAATTTCAGGATGCGGTCATTAATGTGCTGCAGGGGCAGGTCAATATACCTGCAAATCCTGGGCTCATCCTTAATCAGCTCTATTAATTCATCGCTAACGCGGCTGGGATACAAGTAAAGCAGCCTGATCCAGGGGACATTATCAGCCACTTTGACTATTTTTCTTAACAGCTCGGTTAACCTGGGTTTTTTATATAAGTCCAGGCCGTAACCGCTGATGTCCTGGCCGATAATATTGATTTCCGAAACCTTATCCCGGTTAAATTTTTC
This sequence comes from Candidatus Omnitrophota bacterium, assembly GCA_016867095.1. Lineage (GTDB taxonomy): Bacteria > Omnitrophota > Gorgyraeia > Gygaellales > Profunditerraquicolaceae > VGKK01. The sequence goes on from VGKK01000041.1 coordinate 7,923, forward strand.
TGCCTTTTCCAGCACTGAATCCATCTCCAGGCTGGCGAACCTCCCCTTTATCCTGGGTATCACGCAATAGCTGCAATGGTTCACGCAGCCTTCGCAGATTTTCAGGTAGGTAAAATGGCTGGGCGTCAGGGGAAATCTCCCATTATGATTTTCCCGCCAATCTATCTTAGATAGCAGGCGGGATCCCGCCTGCATTGTAGATACGCTGGCGGGAAAGGAAACCTTGCCGATAAAGGCGTCAATTTCCGGAAATTCCCTGGCTAAAGTATACTTATAGCGCTGGGCCAGGCACCCGTAAACAATAATTTTTTTCAGCCTGCCTTCTTTTTTTAAGGCGATTAAATCCAATAGCGCGCCAATGGATTCCTTCTTGGCATCCTCTATAAAAGCGCAGGTATTGACTATGGCCACATCCGCCTGCTCCAAATCCACAATGGGATAACCCTTAAGATTAAGCCTGCCCAAAATGCTCTCTGAATCCACCAGGTTGCGCGGGCAGCCTAAACTCAATATGCCTACTTTACATAATTTTTGAGAAATCATTTTTTGCTATCTTAATAATTTAATCTGTTATGTGCGAATATCAGAATAACAGAGTATCAGAGCTAGAAT
>VGKK01000042.1 GCA_016867095.1 Candidatus Omnitrophota bacterium
AAACACGAGTTTTGGATTCGCGGGTAAAAAGTTTAAAGTCCCTATTTTAGCCGCGGCTATGGATGGCGTGGTAGATGTCCGTTTTGCCGTAGAGATGTCGGCGCTGGGCGGTATTGCCGTTTTGAACCTGGACGGCGTGCAGACCCGCTACGATAACCCGGATACGGTTTTAGAGAAAATCGCCAGAGCCACGCCGCAAAAGGCCACGGAATTAATCCAGTTTGTCTATACCAAGCCCGTCAAAAAGAACTTAATTTCCAAAAGGATCCACGAGATAAAGCGCAAAAAAGCCGCGGCTGTAGTCAGCTGCATACCCGCGCACGCGGAAGAATTTAGTAAAATTGCCGTAGATGCCGGGGCGGATATATTTGTGGTGCAGTCCACAGTTACCACCACCAAGCACATCGCCAAGGAATACAAGACCCTGGATTTATTTAAATTCTGCAAAAACAGCAAGATCCCGGTAATCCTGGGTAATTGCGTTACTTATGAGACTACTTTGGATCTGATGGAGACTGGCGCCGCCGGTTTATTAATCGGCGTAGGCCCGGGAGCCGCCTGCACAACCCGCGGCGTTTTGGGCATAGGGGTACCCCAGGTAACGGCCACAGTGGATGCCGCGGCAGCGCGGGATTTTTATTATAAGCGCACCGGCAGGTATGTCGCGATTATTACTGACGGCGGGATGAACCGCGGCGGCGATATCTGCAGGGCCTTTGCCTGCGGGGCGGACGCGGTCATGATCGGCTCGAGCTTTGCCCGGGCAAAAGAAGCCCCCGGCAGGGGGTTTCATTGGGGTATGGCTACTTCCCATGTCAATCTGCCGCGCGGGACGCGTATCTATGTGGGCACTACCGGCAGCCTGAAGGAAATCCTCTTTGGGCCGGCCAAGGTGGACGATGGTTCGCAAAACCTGATGGGCGCGTTAATGACTTCCATGGGCTCATTAGGCGTAAGCAGCATCAAGCAGATGCACGATGTAGAAATTATTATCGCTCCTTCTATACAAACCGAGGGCAAAATCTTCCAGGCCAGCCAAAAAGTAGGTATGGGCTCATGAATACACGGATTAACACGGATTTTTTTACACGGATTCTCACGGATTTTGTCCGTGTCTATCCGTGTTTTTATCCGTGTACATCCGTGTCTTTATCCGCGTGTATCCGTGTAATAGTTCAGCGAGAAAGAGATGACTAAACAAACCATCTTAATATTGGATTTTGGCTCGCAATATACCCAATTAATCGCGCGCCGCGTGCGCGAAAATAAGGTATTTTGCCGGATTATTCCCTATAATACCCCGGCAAAAGAGATTGCCGCTATGGCGCCCAAGGGCCTGATACTTTCGGGCGGCCCGGCATCGGTAATTGAGAAAAAGAGTCCTTATCCGGATAAGCAAATTTTTAAATTAGGCATCCCTATCCTGGGGATTTGCTACGGGATGCAGCTGATTACCGAGGTTTTGGGCGGCAAGGTCAGGCATACCGTCGGGCGCGAGTACGGCAAGACGGAATTATTTATTGACGATAACCATAACCTCTTTAGCCACCTGCCAGGAAATTTAACCTGTTGGGCCAGCCACGGCGACTATTTAAAAAAACTCCCTCCGGGTTTTACGATTATTGCCCATACCCAGAACGCCCCGTTTGCCGCGATTGCCAATGTCAGGAAAAAAATATACGGAGTGCAGTTCCATCCGGAAGTAACGCATACCGAGCAGGGCAGCAGGATTTTTAGCAACTTTTTGTTTAAAATCTGCGGTTGCCTGTCCCGCTGGACAATGCAGTCCTTTGTTAAGGAAACCATTGAGTCAATCAAGAAGACGGTAGGCCGCGATAAGGTGGTTTTAGGTTTAAGCGGCGGGGTGGATTCGGCAGTGGCAGCGCTCTTAATCAACAGAGCCATTGGCAGGGACCTGCGCTGTATCTTTATTAATAACGGCCTCCTGCGCAAGGGTGAGCCCGAACAGGTAAACAAGGTCTTCCGCGGTAATTTTCATCTCAACCTGGGTTATGTGGATGCCGCTAAGAGGTTCCTTGCCCGCTTAAAAGGCGTAACCGACCCCGAGCAAAAAAGAAAAATTATCGGCGAAGAATTTGTGAAGGTTTTTGAGGAACAGGCAAAAAAGATAAAGAAGGTAAAATTTTTAGGCCAGGGCACATTATACCCGGATGTAATTGAGTCTGCCTCTGCCACTGGCGCGCCTTCTAGCCGGATAAAGGCCCACCACAATGTAGGAGGCCTGCCCAGCTATATGAAATTAAAACTCATTGAGCCGTTGCGCGATTTATTTAAGGATGAGGTGCGCCAGATTGCCAGGGAACTGTGTTTGCCGGATGCGGTAATTTACCGCCAGCCTTTTCCCGGCCCGGGCCTGGCCATCAGGATTATCGGCGAAGTTACCCCTGCCCGCCTGAACATATTACGCGAAGTTGACCAGCGGGTCATTGAAGAAATCAGGAAGGCCAATCTTTATGAACAGGTCTGGCAGTCATTCGCCATACTTTTGCCCATCAAAAGCGTAGGGGTAATGGGAGATGAGCGCACTTATGAGAATGTCGTGGCCCTGCGCTGCGTCACGAGTATGGACGGGATGACCGCGGACTGGGTTAAACTTCCACCCGAAGTCTTAGAAAGAATTTCCAGCCGGATTATTAACGAAGTCAAAGGCGTCAATCGCGTAGTCTACGATATTTCTTCCAAGCCTCCTGCAACAATTGAATGGGAATAATTCCGTTATCCTGCTAACCCGTTTACCCGTTGCCTGTTAAACGGGCTAACGGGCTAACGGGCTAACGGGCTAACGATATCATGCCGCATTCTGATTTTGTCCACCTGCACCTGCACACCCAATACAGCCTCCTTGACGGCGCTTGCCGTATCCCCGAGATCCTGGCGCTCGCCAGCCAATACAAAATGCAGTCGCTGGCCATTACCGACCACGGCAATCTTTTTGGGGCAATTGATTTTTATTTAGAGGCGCAAAAGGCGGGGATAAAGCCCATTATCGGCTGCGAGGTTTATGTCGCGCCGGCCAGCCGCCTGGACAAGACCGCCGCAGGTATCGAAGAGGCTTCCTACCACTTTATCCTTTTGGCGCGCGATGAAACCGGATATCAGAACCTGATGAAACTGGTTTCCTGCGCCTACCTGGAGGGTTTTTATTACCGCCCGCGCATTGATAAGGAAATCCTTGCCCGGCACGCCAAGGGGCTCATCGGTTTATCCGCCTGCCTTAAGGGCGAGATCCCGGTATTATTACAGCAGAGAAGGTTTAATGACGCATTAAAGGCCGCGGATGAATTCTTCAATATTTTAGGCAAGGATAACTTCTATTTAGAGATCCAGGAGAACGCTATCGCGGAGCAAAAAATAATTAATGAGGGCTTAAAGAAGATATCCGCAGAGTTAAAGATTCCACTGGTGGCTACTAATGACGTGCATTACCCCACCAAAGACCGCGCCAGGAGCCACGAGGCGCTTTTATGCATTCAGACCCAGACTACGCTGGACGACCCCAATAGATTGCGTTTTCAGACCGATGAGTTTTATTTTAAATCTCCGCAGGAAATGAAGGAACTTTTTAAGGATACCCCCGAGGCGCTTAGCAATACCCTGGAGATTGCCGGCCGTTGCAATTTGGAGTTAGACTTTTCCTACATCCATTTACCTAAGTATGATCCGCCGGCCGATAAAACCAAGGAAGAATTTTTAAAGGAACTCTGCGTAAAAGGCCTAAGGGAGCGTTTTAAAGAAGCCACCGGCGATATTACCCGGCGCCTTGAGCATGAATTAAAAATTATTAAGGATATGGGGTTTGTGAGTTATTTTCTCATTGTTTGGGATTTTATCCATTACGCCAAAGAAAAGGGCGTTCCGGTAGGGCCGGGCAGAGGCAGCGCAGCCGGAAGCCTGGTCAGTTACCTGCTGGGAATAACCGATATCAATCCTTTGAAATACGGGTTATTATTTGAAAGGTTTTTGAATCCCGAGCGGTTAGGGCTGCCGGACATAGATATAGATTTTTGTTACGAAAGAAGGCAGGAGGTTATTAATTATGTGACCGCAAAATACGGCCAGGAGAATGTCGCCCAGATTATCACCTTCGGGACTATGCAGGCGCGCGCCGTAGTCAGGGACGTGGGCAGGGTAATGGGTATAAGTTACGCTGATGTGGACCGCCTGGCCAAGATGATTCCGCCTGATCCCAGTATCAACCTGAAAGACGCGCTGGAAAGCGAACCGGAATTAAAGAATCTTTACCGCAATGACCCGCAGATTACTAAATTAATTGATATTGCCCTGTCGCTGGAGGGCCTTAACCGCCACGCCTCTATTCACGCCGCCGGCGTAGTCATTGCCGATAAGCCCTTAAATAATTATATGCCCTTATTTAAAACCGCGGATGACCAGATTACTACCGGCTACAGCATGGGCATCCTGGAAAAAATCGGCTTATTAAAAGTGGATTTTCTGGGGTTAAGGACCCTGACGGTAATTGACTGGACCTTAAAGATAATTAAAGAGACGCAAGGAAAAATCGTGGATATAGAGAATGCCCCCTTGAATGACCCCAATACTTATAAACTTTTGTGCAGCGCCCAGACTATGGGGGTGTTTCAGGTAGAAAGTTCTGGGATGCGCGATTTGCTCAGGAAATTAGAGCCCGAGCGTTTTGAAGATTTGATCGCGCTCCTGGCTTTATACCGGCCGGGGCCCATCGGCTCGGGGATGCTGGATGATTTTATCCAGCGCCGGCACAACCGCGTCCCGATACGATACGACCATAAAAAACTGGAGGCGGTATTAAAGGATACTTACGGCATTATGGTCTATCAGGAGCAGATTATGCAGATTGCCTCCGGCCTTGCCGGATTTAGCCTGGCCCAGGCAGACCTCTTGCGCCGGGCAATGAGCAAGAAAATCCCGGAGGTAATGGAGAAGCAGCGGAGAAATTTTGTCGTTGGCTGCGTTAAGGGCGGCATTAGCGAGACAGTGGCCAACAGGATTTTTGACCAGATTGATTATTTTTCCGGGTATGGCTTTAACCGCAGCCACAGCGCTGCCTACGCGCTTATTTCCTATCGCACCGCCTATCTTAAGGCCAATTTCCCGGTGGAGTTTATGAGCGCCCTGTTGACCTCGGAGCGTGATAATACCGATAAAATCGTAGAATATGTCAATGAGGCCGCGCGGATGGGCCTGAAGATTCTGCCGCCGGACATCAATGAAAGCGGCGCCTTATTTAAAGTCGTGGACAATAAGACCATCAGGTTCGGTTTATTGGCGGTAAAGAATGTAGGCCAGGGCGCAGTGGAGTCCATAACGGTAGCCCGCAGCGACGGCGGCCACTTCAAGTCCCTGGAAGATTTGTGCCAGCGCATTGACCTGCGGTTAGTCAACCGGAAAGTTTTAGAGAGCCTGATAAAATGCGGGGCGTTAGATACCTTTATGATGGGCCGGGCGCAGATGTTTGCCGGTTTAGATAAAATCCTGGAATTTGCCTCCAAGATGCACCGGGACAAAGCCAAGGGGCAGATGTCTTTCTTTGACCAGGGCTTCCTGGAAAATGGTTTTAAGGCGACCGGCGCGAATAATCTGCCGCCGGTAAAGGAATGGCCTGATCCGCAGCTGCTTGCCTTTGAAAAGGATATGCTGGGTTTTTACGTCAGCGGCCATCCTTTGGCGCGTTACGCCTCGCAGCTAAAGCGCTTTACTGCTTTTTCCACTGCTAATCTATCTCAATGCGGCGACGGCGCGGAAATAAAGCTCATCGGTTTGATTGCCAAGATTAAGCAGACATTGACCCGGCAAAAACAGGAGAAGATGGCGATTTTAAAATTAGAGGACCTGGAGGGGATGGTGGAGGTGCTGGTTTTTCCGGCGGCCTTTCAAAAGGTGGCGCGCTATATACAGCCTAACAGCGTGGCCTTGGTCAGGGGCAGGCTGAACCTGCGCGAAGACGCCCCTAAAATTATCGCCAACGATTTATTTCCCATGGATGAAGTTTATAAATTAGTCACCGCGATAAATATCAATCTTTCCGGCATCAGGGAGAATTTGTTTGAGAGCCTCAAGGAGTTACTCATTTCTTCGCGCGGCAGCGTGCCGATATACCTGCATTTGGATACGCCGGCTAAATCCAGGGTGCAGCTGGTGGTAGGCGAGGGTTTTTATGTGGCGCCATCCGAGAAATTAATCCAGGAGATCGGCTCCTTATTGGGCGAAGAAAGGCTTTCCCTGGTAATATAGACTTGCCCAAGATCCTTCGTGCCTAATTAATAAAGGGCGCCTCAGGATCAAGAAAAATCTGCCCGAAGTTATAAGAACCCATATTTTTCTTGACTTTGTAACTTTTTGCTGTTATTATAGTTAGCAAAGAGTAGGCACCCGGCCTTATCGGATCGGCCGGTGTTTCACTTTCTGTTTAACACCCGGCCTTATTGTACCTTGGCATATTGTACCTTTGCCTATCGGAAGGCAAAGTATGCCTCTTGTGAGGCAATTGCCAAGTACGCCCTTACTGGGCGGATCGGCCGGTGTTTCGCCTACTGCGAAGTTACACCCGAGCCTATAGGATGGCTCGGTGTTTCACTTTCTGTGAAAGGAGCCAGAGATGACGAAAAAAGATATAATCCTCAAGGTATCTGACGAGACTAACCTGAAACAGATAGATGTAAAAAAGGTTGTGCAGAAGACCTTTGATTGCATTGTGGAGGCTTTAGTCCGCGGCGAGAAAATAGAATTGCGTAATTTCGGCGTCTTTAAGATTAAGCAAAGAAAGAGCCGCACCGGCAGGAATCCCCGTACCGGTCAAATAGTCCCTGTCCCGCCCAGAAAAGTAGTCATCTTTAAGTCAGGCTTAGAGATGAAGAAAAAAGTAACGTAATAAACCAGGCCTAAAATAACCTTAAAAAAATTATTATGTTTAAAAGAATTACTGGCACCAGGGATATCCTGCCGCAAGAGGCAGGGCGCTGGCAGGAAATAGAGGCAATTGCGCGCCGCGTTTTCTCTCTTTACCGCTATCAGGAAATACGCCCGCCCCTCATTGAAGAAGCGCTTTTATTCAACCGTTCCTTAGGCCAATCCTCGGAGATAGTCCAGAAGCAGATGTTTTTGATTAAAAGAGAAAAAGAGGTTTACGCTCTGCGTCCTGAGGCTACGGCATCGGTGGTGCGCGCCTATATTGAAAACAACCTGGATAAAACTTCCGCCTTCCAAAAATTTTACTATATCGGGCCGATGTTCCGGGCAGAACGGCCGCAAAAGGGGCGTTTAAGGCAATTTCACCATATCGGCTGCGAAGCCATCGGCTCATTCGCGGCGGATTTAGACGCGGAGATAATTTGTCTCGCCGATAATTTATTGCGGGCATTTGGCATAAGCGGTTATAAAATTAAAATTAATAATCTCGGCTGCCCGAAGGATAAAACAGCCCTGGTGCAGGCTTTGCGCAGCCAGCTCAAAGGTAAACTTAAAGGGCTTTGCGCTGAATGCCATACGCGTTTTAAAAATAATCCCCTAAGGATTTTGGACTGCAAGAACCAGCGCTGCCAGGAGGTGGTCGCCAAACTGGATATCCATAACGCCTATCTTTGCCCGGAATGCGTAGAGCATTTTGACCAGGTAAAAGAAGGCCTGGATGCGTTAAAAGTTGATTATGAGATTAGCCCAAACCTCGTGCGCGGGCTGGATTATTATACCCGCACGGTCTTTGAGATTACGCATCCGGAATTAGGCGGCCAGGACGCTATCGGCGCTGGCGGCAGGTATGATAATCTGGTCGCTGAATTAGGCGGTTCCCAGGCAGGAGCTGTGGGGTTTGCCTTTGGAGTGGAGAGGTTGCTATTAGTCACAAGCTGTAAGTCGCAAGCTGTAAGTCGCAATCTGATTTATATAATATCACTGGGCGAAGAGGCAAAACAGCAGAGCTTAAAATTATTGGATAACCTCAGGAAGAACGGGATTGCCGCGGATACGGATTATGAAAATAAATCCTTGAAAGGCGCGTTACGTAAGGCCGATGATTTAGGCTCCAGGTTTGTTGTCATTATCGGCGAGGATGAATTAAGGAAGAACACGGTTACCTTGAAAGATATGGTTTCCGGAGAACAGAGAGAAACAATGATAGAAAACCTGATTAATGAGCTAACGACAAAATAATGGAAAAATTACAAATCACAAATTACAAATCACAAACAAATCCCAAATCCCAATTACCAAATGACCCAAACGGCTTTGGTCATTGTAATTTTGGTAATTGTATATTGTTTGTAATTTGGTGCTTGGAATTTGGAATTTTCCGTATTTAATATGCTGTATACTCATACCTGCGGTCAGCTAAACGTTAATGATGTCGGCAAAGAGGTTATTCTTTGCGGCTGGGTAGCCTCGCGGCGCGACCACGGAAAACTTATTTTTATTGATATCCGCGACCGCTACGGCATTACCCAGGTTGTTTTTATCCCCCAGGATTCAGGCCAGGCCTATAAAAAGGCGCAGGACTTAAGAAGCGAGTTTG
>VGKK01000043.1 GCA_016867095.1 Candidatus Omnitrophota bacterium
CGTTACCCGAGCTTATCGGAAAGCTCGGTATGCCGCTTTCTGCGGCAACACCCGAGCTTATCGGAAAGCTCGGTATGCCGCTTTCTGCGGCAACACCCGAGCTTATCGGAAAGCTCGGTATGCCGCTTTCTGCGGCAAGTACGACGTAAGTTATTGCGCGAATTAACCCCCCCACACCAATTGGTAGTATAGCCTCGGCTAAATATCAATTGGTGTGGGGGTAAGTTCGGCCAGATAACTTAGCTTCGCTTGCCGCACAAGCGGCACACCGGATGTTCCGATACAGCCGGGTGCTCGCTCGCTAAGTTATGGCCTCACTTACTTTTCTTTCCGTATTTCTTCATAAACTTGTCCACCCGTCCGGCGGAATCCACTAACTTCTGCTTTCCGCTGAAAAAGGGATGGCACTTTGAGCAAATCTCCACTCTAATGTTTTGCTTGGTAGAGCGCGTATGGATAGTCTCGCCGCAGGCGCAGACTATCGCGCTTTCTTTGTAGCTGGGATGAATTTTATCTTTCATGTTCATTCCTCCATTTTAATTACGATTATCGGAGCATCGGAATATCAGAGCGGGAATATCAGATAATCAGAGTATCAGAAAAAAATTAACACTACTTTCTGATAATCTGATACTCTGATAATCTCGCTCTGATAATCTGATTTTCTGATATTCGTAATCAAGATATTGTTACCCCATTATTTTATTGATTCATACTATTCAAAAAATCTTCGTTGTCCTTGGTCTTGGCTAACTTTTCAATCAAAAGCTCCATTGCCTCCACGTTATTCAATTCATTGAGGACTTTCCTTAGTATCCATATCTTCTGCAGTTGCCCATCTTTTACCAACAGCTCCTCGTGCCTGGTATTGGAACGCTTGATATCAATGGCCGGGTAAATCCTGCGCTGGAAGAGGTTGCGGTCCAGCTGTAATTCCATATTGCCCGTGCCCTTAAACTCTTCAAAGATGACATCATCCATGCGGCTGCCGGTTTCTACCAGGGCCGTGGCGATTATCGTCAGGCTGCCGCCCTCTTCAATCGCCCGGGCAGCGCCAAAGAACCTCTTGGGCTTTTGCAGGGCGTTAGAGTCTATACCGCCGGAGAGTACCTTGCCGCTATGCGGGATAACGGAGTTGTAGGCGCGCGCCAGGCGCGTGATGCTGTCCAGAAGAACGACCACGTCGCGCTTATGCTCCACCAGCCTTTTGGCCTTCTCTAAAACAATTTCCGAAACCTGCACGTGCCTTTCCGGCGGCTCATCAAAGGTAGATGAGATGACCTCGCCCCTGACGTGCCGTTGCATATCGGTGACTTCTTCCGGGCGTTCGTCAATTAAAAGCACAATTAAAACTACATCGGGATTATTGGTGGTGATGGCATTGGCGATTTTCTGCAGCAGGACTGTCTTTCCGCTGTAAGGCTGGGCCACAATCATCCCGCGCTGGCCTTTGCCGATAGGGGTCAACAACCCCATCACGCGCATGGAGATTTCATCGGGCTTGGTCTCCAGGTTAAACGCCTCCCGCGGATAAACCGGGGTGAGATTGTCAAAAAGCACCTTCTCCTTTACCTCCTCGGGATTTTCAAAATTGACCGCCTCCACCTTTAAAAGGGCGAAATATTTTTCCCCTTCCTTGGGCGGACGGATCTGTCCGCTGACCGTATCCCCGGTCCTTAAATCAAACTTCCTGATTTGCGACGGAGAGATATAAATATCATCCGGGCAGGGCAGGTAATTGTAATTCGGGCTCCTTAAAAACCCGAAGCCCTCGGGCAATATTTCCAAGATGCCCTCGCCGAACATCAACCCTTCCTTCTCGGCCTGGGCCTGCAGTATCTTAAAGATAAGTTCCTGCTTCTTTAGGCCGCTGGTGCCGTTCACATTCAATTCCCTGGCCAGTTTGTTTAGTTCCGTAATCTTCATCTCTTTTAAATGTTTAATCTCTAATTTTTCCATTCTTCTCTCCTTTAATCTTCAACCATAATTTTTTTACCTGTGTTCTTGTTTCAGCAAATGTTTTATTATTATCTATAATAAAATCCGCCCGCTTTATTTTATCCGCCAGCGGCATTTGGGCATCAATTCTTTTTATAATCTCGGCGCGCTTAAGATATGTTGAAGTAAGCTTGCGCTTTATACGATGGCTCTTGCTCGCATTTACTACTATCAGTTTATCTACAATGCGCTCTAGGCCTGCTTCAATTAATAAGGGCGCATCTAAGATAATGATTTCTTTTGAAGAACGTTTTATATCCTGCTTTATGCGTTTTATAATTAACGGATGCGTAATGCGTTCCAGCTGTTTTCGCACATCATAATCGCCGAAGATAAGTTGCCCGAACTTTTTCCTGTCTATTGTCCTGTCTTTTTTCAGAATATCTCTGCCCCATACGCTAATGATTAGATCATATGTATAAGTGCCCGGGCGAATGATTTCGTGCGCAATCTCATCCGCGTCAATAAATGCAATAAGCTGTCCTCCCAGGCGCCGGAACATATCTGCTACCGTGCTCTTTCCGCTGCCAAAGCTACCGGTAAGGCCCAAAACTAATTTCTTATTTTGCCTTTGCCTTTTCATACAGCTTAAGATATTTTTTCGCCGCCTCTGTCCAGGAAAAATTATATCCCATTGCCTGCCGCGCCAGGGCCTGCCATTTAGTTTTGTCTTTATATGCCGCCATCGCCTTCTTTATGGTCTTGAGTAAATCATCCTTATTGTAGTGAGAAAATACAAACCCGTTATCGGCATTGACGGTATCGGCTAAACCGCCGGTTTTAAAGACCAAGGGGATGGTGCCGTACCTGAAACTGATTAACTGGCCCAGGCCGCAAGGCTCGTACCGGGAAGGCATCAGGAAAATATCCGAACCGGCGTAAATTTTGTGGGCCAGGGGGTCGTCAAATTTTAAATGCAGGGAAACTACCTTGGGGTGTTTTTTCACAATTTCTTCCAAAAGGATATGGTATTTTAAATTGCCTGTGCCTAAAATAACCAGCTGTAACTTCATCCTGCAAATGGTATTGATGTCCTCGGCCAGGATATCAAACCCCTTTTGTTCGGCCAGGCGCGAGACAATGCCAAAAAGCGGGATATCTCTATCCCTGGGCAGATTGCAAACCTTTTGCAAATCTTCCTTATTTTTGTATTTATCCTCTATGCCGGATGCGGAATATTTCCGGGAGATAAATTCATCATTCTCGGGGTTCCAGATGGAATAATCCAGGCCGTTTAATATCCCGAACAGGGCGTCGCGCCGCTTATTTAAAACGCCTTCCAGGCCAAAGCCGAATTCCGCCGTCTGTATCTCCTTGCTGTATGTCGGGCTGACGGTATTGATAATGTCGCAAAATACCATCCCGCCTTTTAAAAAGTTTATCTTGTCATAAAACTCCAGCATCTCCATATTAAACAGGCCCCAATCTAGCCCGAGCTTGGGGAATTGTGCCTTGGCAAAAATCCCCTGGTAACCTATATTATGGATAGTCAAAGCCGTCTTGGTCTTTTTATAAAACTTATCATCTTTGTAGAGGGCATTTAAATATACCGGGATCAAAGCCACCTGCCAGTCGTGCGCGTGTATAATATCCGGGGAAAAATTTATCTCCTTCAGCAGCTCCAGGGTTCTCCTTGCGTAATAAGAAAACCGCTCCAGGTTATCCTTGAAATCTCCGCTTTTATCCCCGTAGAGCCCGTCGCGGTTAAAATATTCCTCTTTTTCAATAAAATATACCTTAATATTAGCGCCTATTGTTGAATAAGAAATATCTTCTTTTAATTTTTGAATTTTGAACTTCGGGCTATGCGCCGTTTTATATCCCGGCATAACAATAATAACCTGGTGGCCCAATTCTTCCAGGGCCAAAGGCAATGCCGAGGCTACGTCAGCCAGGCCGCCGGTCTTGGCAAACGGCACCACTTCAGACGCGCACATTACAATTTTCATTTAACCTCCCTGCCTCGCCACTCAGGCGGGCTCCATGTCCAACCAGTTCTGGCCGTATTTAATATCCACTATTATCGGCACGGATAATTTTAAAACATTTTCCATCCTATCCTTTGCCAGCGCCGCCAATTCCTTTAATTCCTTTTCCGGCAGGTCAAAGACCAATTCATCGTGAATCTGCATAATCATCCGGGACTTTAATTTTTTGGCCTGTATTTGGCTGTCTATTTCAATCATCGCCAGCTTAATCAGGTCAGAAGCCGAGCCCTGGATAGGCGTATTTACCGCCTGGCGTTCGGCAAATTGCCGGATGTTCTGGTTCTTATTGTTAATTTCCGATATATACCTGCGCCTTCCCAATATCGTAGTCACAAAATTGTCCTGCTGGGCTTTTTTAATCTGCTCCTGGATATATTCCTTAACCCGCGGGTACCTGACAAAATAGGCGTCAATAAAACCCTGCGCCTGGTCTTTTGAAATGCCCAAATCCCTGCTTAAACCATAGGCGCTCAGGCCATAAACAATCCCGAAGTTCACTCTTTTGGCGACCTCGCGCATAGAGTCGGTCACATCCTTTTCTTCCAGGCCATAAACTAAAGAAGCGGTGGCCTTGTGAATGTCTTTATTGTGCTTAAAGGCATGGATTAGGTTTTCATCGCCGGATAAATGCGCCAGAATCCTCAATTCTACCTGCGAATAATCTCCGGACAAAAGAAAGTAACCCTCGCCGGAGGCAATAATTGCCTGGCGGATTTTCCTGCCGATATCGGTCTTTACCGGTATATTCTGCAGGTTGGGGTTGCTGGAGGAAAGCCTACCGGTCTCGGTGGCAGTCTGGTTAAAAGAAGTGTGCAGGCGCCCGGTTTTGGCATCCACGGCATCCGGCAGGGTATCCACATAAGTAGTTTTTAATTTCATCAGCTGGCGGTATTCCAGCAATAAGGCCGGCAGCTTATGCTGGGGCGCCAAAGCCCTTAAAACTTCTTCATCGGTAGAGGCGCCGGTCTTGGTCTTTTTTACTACCGGCAATTTTAAGCGCTCAAAAAGAATATCCCTTAATTGCTTGGGCGAATTGATGTTGAACTGCTCGCCGCTGGCGGCGTAAATATCCTCAATTAACTTTATCAGCCTGGCCTCTATATCCTGCGAAAGCTTTTTCAGCGCTTTAATGTCCAGTTTTATGCCGCAAATTTGCAGCCGCGCCAATACCTCCACTAACGGCATTTCTAAATCCCGGAAAAGCCCGGAAAGTAATTTTGCCTCCAGCTCCTGTTCCAATTTCGGTTTTAACTCCAATATTAAAGACAGCGCTGCCTGGTTATCCATAACCTTGGCTACGGACTTGGCTAAATAATCCCAGGCAATATCCGCTAAATCATATTCGGATTTGGCGGGATTCAAAAGATGCGCGGCGATTTCCAGGTCAAAAGATAAACCCGCCAGGGCGATATTGTCTTTGGCTAAAGACATCTTGATTTCTTTAAGGCCGAAGCCTGTCTTTTTTACTTTCGGGCTGGCTAATACTTCCGCTATGCCTTTGGAATTTTCTTTATCCGCCTGGAAAAACTTGCCCTGCGCGCAGAAAACCATCTCTTCCAAACTTTGGCCGTAGAGGAACAGCTCCGCTCCGGTATCTATCAATTCCTTTAATGCCTTCTCGCCGATGGCTTCCAGTTTTACCTTACGGCTGTCATCCGCGGGAAGCGATAACTCATTGGCCAGCTTTTTAAACTCAAGGTATTTGAATAACCTTAATAACTCCTGCGGCCGGGACTGGCCTATTTTTAATTTCTCCAAATCCACTTCAATATCCGAACGCTCCCGCAAAACCGCCAATTCCTGATTTAACCTAATTTTATCTATATTATCTTCTATGGCGCTCCTTAGTTTTTCCCTGGTTATCTTATCCAGGCGCTTTAATAAATTATCCAGGGAGCCGAATTTTTTAATCAGCTCAACGGCAGTCTTCTCGCCGATACCGGGGATGCCGGGGATATTATCCACGTCATCGCCCATCA
Organism: Candidatus Omnitrophota bacterium; assembly: GCA_016867095.1. Classification (GTDB taxonomy): domain Bacteria; phylum Omnitrophota; class Gorgyraeia; order Gygaellales; family Profunditerraquicolaceae; genus VGKK01. Next base: position 5,966 of record VGKK01000043.1, read on the forward strand.
GCGCGATAATATCCACCACGCTCTGCGGGTCCACCCCAAAGCGCTCCCGCACTTTTTTGTCATCATAGGTTACGCCCTCATCTTTGTAAGGGCTAAAGACCAGCGTCTGCTCATCCACCAGCTGCAGGATATCCTTATCCGAGCTGATAATCGTAGTAGCCAGCCCTTTGGTTTTCGCTTTTTTAGCCGCGGTAGCGATAATATCGTCCGCTTCATAACCGGCCTGCTCCAGGATGGTGATACCGTAGGCGGCAATTATCTCCTTAATCAAGGGTATCTGGCCGGATAATGCATCGGGCATCGGCGGCCGGTGTATTTTATATTCGGCGAATTTCTTCTGCCGGAAGGTATCGCGGGACACGTCAAAACAGACCCCCAGGTATTCCGGCTTATTCTTCTTCAAAACCTTATTTAACATATTAATAAAGCCGTATATCGCCCCGGTTGGCTGGCCAAAAGAAGTAGCCAGGCTTGGCAGGGCATAAAACGCCCGGTAACAAAAAGCAGTGGCATCAATAAGGTATAAACGCTTGCTACTCATTAACTGTTACTGATGACTCAGTATCATACGGGATTCAAGTTATGGTAGGGATAAACTTGTGGGCTTCTATTTTAGCAAAGCCCTTCTTTGGGCCTCTTCAATAAATTTCTCAAGCTCTTTATTCGCGGGGTCAAAATACTGGGCATCCAAGGCCTCTTTTGCTGCGGCGGCAAAATCTCCTTTTTCAAAACTTTCTTTTGCCTTCTCAAACTGCTCCCGCGAGTAAGCCTTGTCATCCTTTTTTACGTCGGCTTTACCCTTGGGCTTACAGCCGGTCTTATCCTTGGATTTACTACTTGGTTTATGGCTGGATTTGGAAGCGACCACATCATTCATCAGGCTAATGACTTCTTTTTCCTTAATCTGCCCTGGCGTCTCTTTTGACATCACCAGGCGTATATCTGCCAGGCGTTCTCTGGCCTTCTGCGCCCAGGGGTCATTGCTGGCGCCTAATTCCGCTCTTTTCTGCCAATAGAAACTTGCCTGCTCTAAATCGCGCTTATTCTCATATATCAAAGCTAAATTTGAATAGGGGCTGAGATACTTCGGCTCTATTTTTATCGCCTTTAAATAATATTCCTCTGCCCGGCCGAGCTCGCCCCTTGACTCGTAGATGATGCCTAAATCATTATACGGAACCGCGTAATTCTCGTCTAACTCTATGGCCTTTTGGTATAATGTCAGCGCGTCTTCCACATTACCGTTCTCTTGTAATTCCAACCCCTGCTGACGGTAAAAACGGGCCTCTTTCTGCAGGGCGGGCAAATCCTCTCTCGCCTTCTGGGCAAAAAGAATAGCCGGCACGCCTACCGCAAGCAATAAGATTATAATTATTTTTTTGATGCTGATTTGGAAGGGTCGCATTTGTTGTATTCTATTATACAACTTAAAGATACGGCGTCAAGTAAAAAATATTTATATTAACGGCCCCATCTCCAGGGCAGGATGGCGCGCTTTAGTCAGGTAATTCACCAGTTCTTCCGAAGTGGTGGCTTGCGCCTCATCCGCGATTTTATTGATCAAATCGGGTTCGCCCAGTTCCTGGCAGCGCTTGGTTAACTTTTCTCCCAAAAGCTCTTTTAATTCCCTGGGCATCCAGACAATGCGCTTGAGGCCCCCTTCTGCCGAGATAAATTTTTTACTTAAGATATATAATTTACCTATTCCCAAAAACCCGGGGGTCTGCACGCCTCCGCCTACCGAGCCGGCTAAAGTCGTAAAGCTCATCCCGCAGGGAGTCATACCGGCGTAATCGCGGTGCACAATCATAAAGCCGTTGGCCTCGGGGATTATCGCCACAATACACTCAAAACAGCCGCAACTTGACTGCGGCGAGTCCATCAGCGAATACATACTGACTTTATCAATGCTCTTATTTGATTTCTGCTTCACAAATTCGTTGATATTCTTCCACTGGCCTAACTTGGCGTCCAGCAGTTCTCCCTTTAATACCGGCTGGTTCGGCCCGGTAGGGGTAATTTCATAAGAGGCCTTGCCATCCAGCCAGGAATACGCCCCA
>VGKK01000044.1 GCA_016867095.1 Candidatus Omnitrophota bacterium
AGTGCCGGTAGTCACTACATCAACTTCTTCTGCCGCGGCCCTGGCGCCTTTTTTCTCTACCAGCTCAATAATTTCTTCCGCGGTAACCACAACAACGTTGCCCTTCTTAATCTTTTCGTTTATTTCTTTTATGGTTTTCATTTTAGCCTTACCTTAAAGTTTAAATTGCCACTACCTCTTTTACCTCCGGGACCTCTTCTTTTAACAGCTTCTCAATGCCCATCTTTAAGGTCATCTGCGACATCGGGCAGCAACCGCAGGTGCCGGTAAGTTTCAGCTTTACCACTCCTTTGTCGGTAACTTCCACTAAATCCACATTACCGCCGTCAGCCATCAACATCGGCCGGATCTTCTCCAGCGCCGCTTCCACCTTTTCTTTCATCAAACACCCCTCTCTTATCGCCAACCATTACAACCGCGCAGGTTGTTTTAGGTTGCTATTATTTAAGAAACAGCTCCGTGCTCAAATAGCGCTCGCCGGTATCCGGCAAGATTACCACGATCAGCTTCGCCTTATTCTCTTTTTTCTTTGCCGCCTCTAATGCCGCCCAGGTTGCCGCGCCCGAGGAGATACCGGCTAAAATCCCTTCTTCCTGCGCCAGCCTTCTGGCGGTTTTGGCCGCGTCTTCATTAGAGACCTGGATTATCTCGTCAATAATCTTTTTGTTTAATACCTCCGGCACAAAACCTGCGCCAATACCCTGAATCTTATGCGGCCCGGGTTTTCCACCGGACAAAACCGCCGATTCCTTAGGCTCAACCGCAATCGCGCGCAATAAGGGCTTTTTCTTTTTAATCGCTTCAGCTACACCCGTAATTGTACCACCCGTGCCCACGCCCGCGACTAAAATATCTACTTTGCCGTCTGTATCTTCCCAGATTTCCCTGGCGGTGGTTTCGCGGTGGATGGCGGGGTTTGCCGGATTCTTAAACTGTTGCGGCATAAAATAGCGCTTATCAGTTTTGGCTAATTCTTCCGCCTTTCTTACCGCGCCGGACATACCCTCGCTAGCCGGGGTTAAGATAATCTCCGCGCCAAAAGCCGCCAAAAGCTGGCGCCGCTCTAAGCTCATGGTCTCAGGCATAGTCAAAACTAATTTTAAGCCCTTGACCGCGCAGACAAAAGCCAAGGCAATGCCGGTATTACCGGAGGTCGGCTCCAAAACCACCGTATCCTTATTTATCCTGCCGGCCTTTTCCGCGGCCGTAATCATACTCAGGCCAATTCTGTCTTTAACCGAAGAGCAGGGATTAAAAGACTCCAATTTTGCCACTACAGCCGCCTGGGCGCCCTGCGCTATCCTATTCAGGCGCACCAAAGGCGTATTTCCGACTAACTCAGTAATATCTTTGGCGATTTTAGGCATCTCTATAGCTCCTTAAGCATAAATTATACCCTAACTGCCGCTAAATTGCCACAGCTTCTTTTATGCCCCTATCAATATGAAGATGCCCAGGCCGAAGAAAACAATTGCCATTAATAACTTTACCGCCAGCATATGTTTTTTGAGAAACCTGGAGAAGGTTTCTGAAGTGACCCCTGCAAGGGCGAAGAAAAATACCAAAAACAAGGGAATAATGAACATCAGGTTATAAAGCAATAAATACGCTAAGGCGCGCAACCTTAAGGACGCGTCTCTGAGGACAAAGGTAATTGTGGGCAGGTATAACTGGCCGGTGCAGACGGCTTCCAGCAGTGAAACTAAAAAACCCGTGATAAAAGCGCTGGCGATTAACACGAAGAGGCGCCTCTGGCCGGCGCCGCCTAATTTTTCCTCCTGCCCTTTTCTATAATAAAGGCCCACAATAGAATGAATCCTATTTTTAATCACCCGGGGCAATTGTAAAATCAGGCCTTCGGTATCCCCGGTCTTCCTGAATATCCATAAATCGTAGAGGGCAAAGGCGCCGAGGGCAAAGGAAAAAATAGCAATTAAGTAATAAACTATTTTGGTAACGGCATAAAAATGGCGCAGGGCGTAAAGAAAACGGAATATCCCCAGGCCGATGGCGACATAGGCAAGAAATACCGCCAGGATAAAGGATAATCCGATAATGATTAATTCCTTCTTCTTATAACCCTGGAAAACCAGGAAAGAAATAAAGAATACGATTACGGTAAAGGCGCAAGGGTTAATCCCGTCAATTAATCCGGCGATAATTATAGCTAAAGCGCCGAAAGACAAGAAACGCCTGACTAAATTTATGCCCGGCAATTTATCTAAATTCTCCCGCACGCCCCTGCCTAAAGCATCCTGTATTGCAGCCTTCAGGCCATCCTTTACCTGGTCGTACCCCACCAAAATCTTTCCCTCAATAAAAACCGTAGGCACGCCCTCTTCATAAGATTTATATTTTTCTTTTAAAGAGAGCATCAGTTTATAATTATTAACATCGGCTATATCCAGGTACTCAATGATAATTTTGTCAAAGGACTCCCTCTCAATGGCAGGCATTACTTCAGCCCTTGTCTTATGGCAGGCATGGCAGTCTTGGGAATAAAAAAATAACAGCCGCGGCAAATATTCTTTTGCCTGCGATCCGCCTTTAGCAAACAAAAACGGGGTATTCGCTAAAAAAATAACTAAAATCAAAAAATAAAAAGTAATTTTTTTCTTTAACATCTTCATAAACCCAGCGCTGATTTTATCTTTTCCCGGTCAAAGCCCACGATGATCTCGCCCTCGATATCTATCGCCGGCACAGCCATCTGTCCGGTTTTGCGTATCATCTCCTCTGCTGCCTGCTGATTGCCGGAAACATCAATATCCTGGAAAATTACATTATTTTCTCCTAAAAATTGCTTTAGCCGCAAGCACCAGGGACAAGTGGGGCTGCTGTAAACTATCACTTTTTTATCCATAACTGCCCATAATAATATTATGGCTTTGACTAATTGCGAGCATCAGACTATCAGAATACCAGAGCGAGAAAATCAGATTACCAGAATATCAGAAATAGGAAAATTTCGTGCTTTTTCTGATAATCTAATACTCTGATATTCGCTTAAAAGACGGCTATCTTATTTTAAATAGCGCGGATTAAGGTCAACGATCTCTTCTGCCTCCAGCACAATCATGTATTCGGGCGGAGGGAAAAACGCCTCAGGATGGTGCGGATGGCCTTTTTCTTCGCGCATATTCTTAATTACCCTTTGAGTAATCCTGCTGGTAATTTTGTCTTCCCAGGCGGCGATAACCTGCGGCCCAAGTTTCTCTTTCGGTATTAACCTGGCCTTTCCTTTGAGGCAATAGCCTTTAAATTTATGCTCATCCACGGCGGTAATGCTCATCCGGGGATTACATTTTAAATTTTCATAGGTTTGCTTAAGATACAGGTCAAGCAGATAAACCCTGCCGTCTTTGCCTATCTTAACTATGCCCTTGCAGGAATTATGGGGCCAGCCGTCTTTGCCAATGGTAGTAATAATGGTAAAATTCTGGTTCTGAAAAAACTGGATTATTTCATCCGCTAAGGCTTTCACCCTCTTAATACCCCTGGAAATTTTCCGTAATAATATTTGCCCTGGATAAAGCTAACTCCTCAACCAGTATCTTCTGCATAGCCCCCACCATTGCCGGCGGGCCGCAAAGATAGAATTTCCTTTCTGCGTAGTCGGGAATCTCTTCCTTAATCACCTGGCTGCTGATATAGCCGGTATAGCTTTTAAATCCCGGCGCCGGCTCAGAAAGCACATGCACCACCTTTAAGCGCGGATACTCTTCCTGCATCGCCGCGAAATCCTCCCTGAAAACAATATCATTAACCGTGTGGTTCGCGTAAACAAGGGCCGCGTCTATATTCAGCCGGCTATCTACCATATATTTACAGATGCTTCTTACCGGCGTAATACCGATCCCTCCGCAAATAAAAGCTATCCTGGAAAACGGCTCCCGCAGGATGAAATCGCCAAAGGGATACTTTACCTTGACCCTATCGCCTATTTTAATGCCGTCTAATGTGTTAGAAAACTCGCTGCCGGTAAGTTTCTTGGTAAACTCAATATAGCCTTTTTCAGTCGGGGCGCTGGATATGGAAAGGTATCTTTTTAACGCCGGGTTGTTTTCCAGCGTCACCTGCAGGAACTGGCCTGCTTTAAAATCTATACCCGCGCCAGGCTCCAGGCGGAAACTCTTCACATTATGCGCCCGGGGGATAACCGCCTTAATCCTTAGCTCTTCCTCGCCGGGCATAATTATACTATTTTCTCAAACATATCCTTGGCCACCCCGCACTCAGGGCAAACCCAGGTATCGGGTAAATCCGCGAATTTGGTCCCCGGCGGGATACCATTGCCGGGATCGCCAATGGCCGGATCGTAAATATAGCCGCAAACCGTACATCTGTATTTATCCATAAAGCGCCTTTCTTATATTAAGATATACCAAACCAGGCTGCCTGGCAACCGTTTTTTCCTGCTGCATTTAAAAATCATCTCCGTCCCTCCCCAATAAAGAGGCTAAGGTGATAGATTCCAATTCATTGACTACATGCTCTTCTATCGCCGCGATTTTCTTCTTTAAAGCGCAAGTCCTGATATTGGGACAGCGCGCCTTTTTAAAAAAACAAATGCTTAACTGCACCGGACCCTGGAATATTCCGATCAGGCCCGCTAAAGACAGCTTCTCCGGGTCCATGTTTAACAGAAATCCGCCGCCTAAGCCCCGGTAAGACTTAAGCACCTTCTTTTTATTTAACCTCTGGAGGATTTTCCTCAAGAATGGCCGGGGGATTTTTAATGCCGCAACCAGCTCCGGCACCGCGACTATTTTATCCTTCTGCTTTGCGATGAAACATAGCGCCCTGAAAGCGTAATCCGTGTCCCGGGTAATTAATTTCACCCCTTGGCTCCTATTATTGATATTTATAAAAAATAAAGGGCAGTTTAATGGTTCGACCAGGCTCCTTGACAAGCTCACGCGAGGCTCACCATTAAATCCTGAGTTTATCGAAGGATTTAACGTCGTGCCCAGGACAAGCGATGGCAGCCTTCTTTACAATGCGCCACCGGCCGCAGCATATACCTGATGGTAATATCCATTTATGCCTCCTTTCCGCAGTTAACGCGGACACCGGCCCCTCCGCTAGGGCCGGGTGTAATTATTTTCCCCAGATAAACCAGATAAATAAATAGGCCGCGCTCGCCGCAACCAGGGTAAACGGCAGGCCTATCTTGACAAAGTCCTTGAATTTGACCTGGTAGCCTTGCTTTTTAAGCAGGCCGCAGGCCACAATGTTAGCGGAGGCGCCAATAGGGGTGATATTACCGCCTAAGCTTGCGCCGATTAATAAACCAAAAAGAAATAATGACGGGCTTATCTGTAGTTTATCCGACATAGACAGCGCCACCGGCAGCATCGCCGCCAGGAACGGGACATTATCAATAAAGGCGGAAAGAAATACCGAAATAAAAACAATTAAAGTATAGCCCAGAAAAATATTCCTGCCTACTAGGCCGGAAAGAAAATTGGCGATCGCCTCAATCCATCCGGTAGCGGTAATGCTGCCCACCAGAATAAATATTCCGGCAAGGAAAAAGGTAGTTTCCCAATCCAGCGACTTTATCCCCTTTAAAATAGAGCTCTTGTTAATAAACTTCTCCCGGAAGAGAGAAAATATGCCGAATGCCATACAGAGCGTGCCGGCCATATAGGAAAAACCGGTATCAAAAAAAGAAGAGGCGGCCAATAAGAAAATCAGGCTGGCCAGGATAATCGTCGGCACCCAGGACTTTACCTTCTCTACCGCAAGGAGCGCGATTTTTTCCTTCTGGCTGCGGAAGATAAAATATAAAACAAAAAAAGACGCCAGGGCCCCCAATTCTACGGCGAAAAATATGCTTGGCCTGCCCCGGTAAAAGAAAAAATCCACAAAATTCATCCTGGCAAAACCACCCAGGAGCATGCTCGGCGGGTCGCCGATTAAAGTCGCCGCGCCCTGGAGATTGCTGGATACGGCAATGGCAATCATCATCTTGGTGGGGTTTATTTTTAACTTGCCGGCCAGGGAAAGGGCGATGGGCGCGACGATTAAAACCGTGGCCACATTTTCCACAAACGCGGAGATAAACCCGGTTAAGGCGCAAATAAATAATATCGCCCAGGCGGTATTTTTCGCCCTATCCACAATAATTTCCGCCGCATAAGCGGGGACGCGGCTTTCCATAAATATATCCGCGATCACCAGCATGCCGATAAAGATACCCATCACATTCCAATTAACGGCAAAAAACGCCGCCTTAAAAGAAATCGCTCCGCTCAAAATAAGCAAAAATGCGGAGATAACCGCGACGAACATCCTTCTCGCCGGCAGAAATACAAACAGCACGTAGGCAATAATAAAAATTAATAAACTGGTGCCTTTAGGGTCCATATGTTATAACCGCTTAATTAAATCCTGCGCCACTTTTTTCCCGGATAAAAGCATGCCGCCGAATACCGGCCCCATGCGCGGCCCGCCAAAGACGGCATTGGCGCACATCCCGCAGACATACAGGCCGGGACAAACCTCCTTTGAATTCTTCACAATCGTATCCTCGCCGACTTCTGCCCACATAGATTTTTCGCCCATCAGCTTGCCGGTCCTGGTTTTCAGTTTTATCCCGGATTTTCTTTCGGCCAAACGCACCACTTCCGCGGCATGGCCGGTAGCGTCAATAACAAACTTTGCCCGCATGGTAATCGGGTCAACGTGCAAATTGGCAATCTCTACCGCGGTCCAGTTTAAAACTAATCCCGAGATGCGGCCCTTTCTAATCATCAGATCCTCGGCGCTTAATAAATTGAATATGTTAACTCCGGCCTTGATTGTCTTTGAGCAAATGGTGGAAACCGATTCAATGGAATCCGCCAGATAATAACCCTTCTCATATAGCTTTAGCCTTATCCCAAACTCATCCATAATAGCCTTTGCCTTATCCTGCACGACTATTTCATTAAACATTATCCCGCCGCCCCACATCCCGCCGCCCACGGATAATTTCCGCTCAAAGATAACCACGGATTTACCGGCCCGGGTTAAATAATAAGCGCAGCACATCCCTGCCGGGCCTGCGCCGGCAATGGCCACATCCACATCCAGGGCTTTTACTAATTTTTCCCGATAAGAATTAATGATTGCTTTTGAGATTTTGATATCATCTAACTGCATCTTTAACCTCCATTGCATAATATGGTTAAACTCCAATATACAATACACAAATTACAAACAATATACAATTCCGAAATTACAATACCAAAACCTGATCTCTTGGTTTGTAATTTTGGTCATTCGGCATTGTGATTTGTTTGTGATTTGGAATTTGGAATTTGTGATTTAACGTTCTATAACAGAACAGCATCAATTCTTTTTTAAATCCTCCAATTTTACTTTTTTTGCCCCCATTTTAGTAATCTTTTTTATCGCCTCCTCGGAATCGCGCGGCTTTAGATTAACGCCTTTTATCGCGTCCATTAAAATCTTTATCTTGAATCCGGATTTAAGCGCGTCAATGGCCGTGAACTTAACGCAATAGTCCGCGGCTAGTCCCGCAATATATATTTCTTTAATCCCCATTTTTTTAAATAAATCAAACAGCCCCTGGCCGCTCAAATCCCGGGCAGAAAAAGCCGAATAAGCGTCTTCTTCAGGGTCCATACCTTTATACAATAAAACCACCTTTTTGGGAAGTTTTAAATCCTGATGAAACGCCGCGCCGCGGCTGTTTTGGATACAATGCGCCGGCCAGGCCCCGCCAAAATCCTTGAAGTGCCGAGTCCTTGCCGGATGCCAGTCGCGGGTGGCGAAAATCGGCCATTTATTTTTGGCAAAGACGCGGATATATTTATTTATCACCGACACAATCTTATCGCCTTCGGGCACGCCCAAAGCCCCGCCCGGGCAAAAGTCATTCTGCACATCCACGATTAATAGCGCCTTCTGAAATTTCATAACCCCTTATCCAAAGGCCACGTCCAGCACCAT
>VGKK01000045.1 GCA_016867095.1 Candidatus Omnitrophota bacterium
GTCGCACTTGCCTATCCTTTAAGGCAAGGTGCAACAAATAAAAAACTCTGCGGTGCGGCATGCCGAGCCTTTCGCATAAATGGTTTTGAGAAACCAGAAGAATCTCAATGTGGCAAATTTCTATTTTGTAATACTTATGCGACAATTAAATACTTTCGGTTTTTAAATTTAAGCGGTATAATTAAGGCAAATATGAATTGCCCAAAATGTAGTAATGAATTAGAAATATTCTCCCGCAGCGGCAAAGAGATTTACGTTTGCCCTTTCTGCCTATCTGGATTAGTACCGGACGAATCCTCAATAAAAATTTTAAAGCATTTCTGCAACGAAGAAATAATGAGCCATTTAATTTCAACTCTTCTGGATGATTCCCTTTTTGATAATACTAAAACGATGCTTTCCGCAGAAGAAAATCTTGCATGCCCCAAATGCAAGTCCTACATGCAGCATTACGATTTTAATAAAAAAATAAGGTTTTATGTTAACAAATGCATAAATTGCGGTTCTATCTGGCTCAACCAAATGCAGATGCCGTTATTATCTGTTGCCTTTGTAGAAAATACTCCCGAAGATTTAAATTTTAAGAAGACAATCAATAATCTGTATGAGATCTTAGCAAAAAGGAAGGCAAAAAAGATTAGGTCCTTGGATGAGATTATCGCTCCTTTTGCGGCAATGACGGGCTTATTGCCGGCAATCCCTGTCGGCGATAACGTATTAACCAAAACAAAGCCTATTGCTACGCGAAGCATAATCATTGCTTGCGCTATAATTTTTGTCTTGCAAATTGCTTTCAAAGAGATTTTGACTTCTTTTGGTCTTTACGCTGATAAGGTAGCCCACGGAGAATGGTATCGCTTAATAACCTATGCGTTTCTACATGGAGGAATTTTCCATCTTTTAGGCAATATGTTTTTCTTGCGTATTTTCGGCAGAACAGTAGAGGACGAGCTGGGATGGAAAAGATATTTATCCCTTTTCGCTTTAGGGACTGTGGTTTCTGGAATATTTGTCGTGGCAACTATTACTAAAAAAGATATTCCTTGCGTAGGCGCCAGTGGCGCGATATCGGCAATTATTGGGGCTTATCTAATTTTATTCCCTAAGTCAAAACTGAAATTTGACGTATACCAGCCCCTAGCGATCCTTCTTCCGATACCAATCCGAAAAATTGCTACTGTTCAAATATCAAGTATGTACTATATTCTCTTGTGGATAATCATGAACATCTTTTTTGGCATGTTGCAATCAGGGACTAAGGCTGTTGGCATAGCTTATTGGGGGCATATCGGCGGTTTTATCGCGGGGATAATTTTTATAGAAGTTTATAAAAACCTTAAGCAGGGATAGTGCGCTCTTTTGCCCAAGCTCTCAACTCAGAAATTCCCTCGGCTTTTAAAACCGATAACGGTTTTGTAGATTTGATTTGTTCAATAATATGGCTTGTTGAAATTCTTTCCTTTTCGGTAGAAGCCCTATAAAGGGCCGCTATAATAGCCTGCTCAATCTCAGCCCCGCTAAAATCTTCAGCTGCATCAACAATCTTTTTTAAATCAAAATCCTCTGGTTTAAGTTCTCGTTTTTTAAGGTGGATTCTTAAAAGCTGTTCCCTTGATTCCGGGTTAGGCAAATCTACAAAAAATATTTCATCAAAACGGCCTTTTCTCAAGAATTCAGGTGGTAAACGGTAAATATCATTTGCCGTAGCAGCGATAAAACAACTCGTTTTGCGCTCCTGCATCCACGTTAAAAAAGTTCCTAAAATGCGCTGAGAAACACCACCATCAATGTCTCCTCCAGAAGCAGCAAATCCTTTCTCTATTTCATCAATCCAGAGACAAACGGGACACAGTTTTTCTACCACCATCAGTGCTTTTCTTAAATTTTGCTCTGTTTCTCCGATATATTTACTATAGAGCCTAGCTAAGTCAAGCCTATATAAAGCTAAATTAAGTTCTCGCGCAATAACTTTTACAGCCAGGCTTTTGCCGCAGCCCTGCACTCCCATTAACAATAACCCTTTAGGAACAGGTAAAGAGGTAGTTTTATCTGGAGAGAAACTGCTTTTCCGTTCTGTAAGCCAACGCTTTAGATTATCGAACCCAGCAATATTATTTTTATCTTCGGTTAAATAAAATTCCAAAAGACCTTCCTGATCAAAAACCTTCTTCTTATAAGTTTCTATTGCGCTCAAATCATTTATATCAAGAATATTATCTGCTAACAGGCACTGATTTATAACATTTCGTATTTGCTGAATAGACAGTCCTTTTAAGGCATTAGTGATTTTGTTTAGCTCTTCATCGCTTAAAGATAATGAAACCTTTTTATTTGTTCTTTTTAGCTCTTCGGCAGTTTCTTTGATAACCGTCTTTATCTCATCCTCGACTGGATAACCTCCTATTAAATGGGCAGAATCGGCTTCGATATCCCTGGGTAATTTGTATTCGGCAGCAACAATTACAAAAGTATTTTTTGTTCCTTTTATACGATTAACAATGTCCTTAAAGAGCCTTAATGCCAAAACATCTTCCAAGTACTTTTCAAAATCCTTTAAGACAAATAGCCCTGGCTTTAACTCTTCATCTTCCTTAGGCCTAAGAAGGTCCTGTACCATTTGAAGCATTTTGACTGGCTCTTTTGTCTGGTAGTAAGAACCTTCGTTATCGCCACGTCTTAGGCCATCCGTTAAAGACCATTGATAAAAACTAAGGTCCAACTGTTCTGCGATTGCTTTTAGTTGCCTGATAGTATAGATTTCATCAATTGTTTCAAAGCAAACGACGGGATATTTAGATTTAATTAACAGGTTTAGCTCTTCATTAACAGCGCGCATAATATTTATTCTCCTTACAAATAGGCCTTACCTTCTTCCCATATTATACTATTTATCTCTCCAAAATAAATAGAAATTTGCCACATTGAGATTCTTCTGGTTTCTCAAAACCATTTATGCGAAAGGCTCGGCATGCCGCACCGCAGAGTTTTTTATTTGTTGCACCTTGCCTTAAAGGATAGGCAAGTGCGACACTTTTTGTGTCGATTGCGGCATAGCGGACGACCGTAGTTTTTAGATACTCTTAAGAGGACGCTGGGGCTGGCGGCGCCGCCGCCCAGCCCCAGCCGCAAGCCGAGCCGAACACGCACAGGCATTAGCAAGAAGCGAGCGGCCTAGCGAGCGCCAAGTGAGCCGAGCGACAGCGAGGCGAACGATGCAAGCGAGATACGGAAGCGCGCCCAAGCGCGCGGGGCACTATTTCATTGACTTGTGGTTATTATTGTAGTAATCTTGGAGTGAGTAAGATATTTGACAAGTTGCCTTTTGGGTATTCCTTAGACCAGGGGCACCAAAAACGGGGCCAGCCAGGCTGGCCCCGTTTTTTATTTTCGGGCTAATTCTTCTTTGGCAAGGGTATTCTGATTAAGGTAAGGCAATATGGTAGAGTAAATACGCTGGGCAATCGCCTTGTATCCGTTGCCGTTAGGGTGGATAAAATCGCTCTTTAGGCTGGGATTGGTAATAATGCCGCTTAAGATACCGGGAATAAAAATCGCCTTTTTTTCCTGCGCGATCTCCGCGAATTTGCGGCGGTATTCCTTCAAAAACATCCCCGCGCTGATATCTACGACCGCTGCCATCGCGCCTTTGGCCTGAATCTTATCTATCATCTCGTTTATGTTTCTGATGGTGGTCTCTTTAGGAATCTGCCTTAAGAAATCATTGCCGCCGAACTCTATAATTACCAAAAGCGGCGAGCGGCTTAAGACATCGGATTTAAGGCGCTTTAAGGCCTCAATGCTGGTATCTCCGTCTATGCCGGCGTTAATGACGGGTATTTTAGTCATCTCCCCCAGGCGGGAGGGATAGTCTTCGTCGGACTCCGCGCCATAGCCAAAGGTAATGCTGTCGCCGAAACAAATGATATTTTCTCCCCGCGAATCCACGTTTTTAATTTCCCTTTTCGCGCAGGCGCTCAGTAAGAGAACGACACAAGAAGAGAGAAATAGAACCAATATTCTATTTTTTCTCATATCGCAGCCTCAATTGCCCGCAGGCGCCTTCAATATCCTGGCCCCGTGGCTTTCTTAAGGTGACATTTATGCCGAGCCTACGCAGATAATCACAGAACAGGAGAATCGCTAATTTATCCGGCGGCTTCACCTTAAGTTCCCCCACCAGGTTGCAGGGGATAAGGTTCACTTTGCATAATTTCAGCGACTTTACTATTTTACCTAATTTTTCCGCCATTTGCAAATCCGAATTTATTCCCTGGATTAACGCGTACTCAAAGGTAATCTGGCGGCGGGTACTGCGGATATACTGGCGGCAGGCGGCAATCAGTTCCGCCAGGGGATAAATCTTATTTACCGGCATCAGCTGGGACCTGATTTCTTGGTCTGCCGCATGCAGCGATATGGACAGCTCTACCTGTAATTTTTCCTGCGCTAATTTTTTAATCCCCGGGACAATACCGCAGGTGGAAATAGTCATCCGGCGCGCGCCGATATCTAAGCCGGAGGCGGAATTTATCACGCGTATCGCCTTAAGCAGCTGGTCGTAATTATCCAACGGCTCGCCCATACCCATAAATACCAGATGCGTAAGCCTTCTGGCGCGGGAATTATTTTTTAAATATAGAACCTGCTCAATCATTTCGCCAGAGGTTAAATTCCTCTTAAAGCCCGCCAGGCCGCTGGCGCACAAGCGACAGGAAAATCTGCAACCCACCTGCGTGGAAATACAGCCGGTCAGCCTCTTTTCGGCAGGAATAAGTACTGCCTCAATAAGGTGTTTATCTTTCAACTCCAGGAGGAATTTTTCTGTGCCGTCCGTGGACCTGGCTGCCTTAACTAATTGCAAGGCGCCAAGATAAAAGTTTTCTTCCAGGCGCCTTCTTAAATCCGCGGACAAATTACTCATTGCCGAAAATTCCGGCGCCTGTTTCTGGTAGAGCCAGCTGAAAATCTGCCGGGCGTGAAAAACCGGCTGAGCCCACTTTGCCAGAATTTCTTCTAACTCCTGCAAACTTAAATTATAAATGTTGTCCATTAGAGCGCATACCAATAATTGACTAACGGCTTTTTCTCAGCGCTCCTGTCGGTAATGACGCTCTTAAGCCGGGTATATTCTAAAAACCCCTCTTTGCCTAATTCCTTGCCAAAGCCGCTTTGTTTGAAACCGCCATAAGGAACCTGGTTATAAAACATCCCGTAGGTATTTATCCAGATAATTCCGGCATTAATTTTAGCGGCTACCTGCTGCGCCAAACGCTCATCCCCTGACCAGATGCAGCAGGCCAGGCCAAAGTCGCTCTTATTGGCCAAGGATACGGCTTCTTCGCTCGTGGAAAATTTATTTACACAAACGACCGGAGCGAAAATCTCTTCCTGAAAAATAGGCATATCCGCGCGGACATCAGCCAGGACTGCCGGCTCAAAGAAAAATCCCTGTTTCAAATTATTGTCTTGGGGGATTCTGCCTCCACAGAGGAGTTTTGCGCCCTGCTCTTTTGCCTTTTCTACATAAGCGAGGGCCTTTTCGCGCTGCCCCGCGGAGATTAACGGCCCCATCTGGGCCTGGAAATCCAGGCCCGCGCCCAATTTAATCCGTTTTGCTTTCGCGGTAAAGTCGGCGATAAATTTATCGTAAATATCCTCTTGCACAAAAATGCGCGACATCTGCGTGCACATCTGGCCCTGGTTTAAAAAACTGGAACACAGAGAGCCGTTGACCGCGACTTCCAAATCCGCGTCTTTTAAAATAATAGCCGCGGATTTTCCCCCTAATTCCATAATTAATTTTTTGCTATTTTGCCCGGAGTAACCCATAATCTGCCTGCCCACGGGGTTGCTGCCGGTAAAAGATATCATATCCACTCTTTTATCGGAGCATAAGCCGCTGCCTATTTTATCTCCGCCGGCGTTAATGATATTCACCGCGCCCTTGGGTAATCCGGCAGAGTCTATTATTTTAGCCAGTTCCAGGGCAGTTAAGGGAGTGAGGCTTGAGGGTTTTAGAATGACGGTATTACCGGCAGCCAGGGCTGAGGCCAATTTCCAGGAGGCAATCAACAAAGGATAATTCCAGGGCACAATTAAAACTACTACGCCCATTGGCTCGCGCGCCAGCAGGCATTCGGCATCCTCAACCTTGATGGTTTGCGCGCTTAAATATTTTTCAAAATTCTGCGCGATATGCTCAAAGGTTTTTGCGCTGGAGGGAATATCCATAAAAGTGGTTTCTTTAATCGGCTTTCCCGTGTTCAGCGTTTCCAGCTCTGCCAATTCCCGGGCCTGGTCAAGAATCCCCTGGTTAATCTTCAGGATAAATTCTTTGCGCTCGGCAAAACTTAGCCGCGGCCATTCTCCATGGTCAAAAGCCTGGCGGCTAGAAGACAAAACCGCCTCTATTTCCGCGGCAGAGGCAATACTGGCCCGGGCAATAATTTCTCCGGTGGCAGGATTTATCACTTCCTGTTCAACTTTAGTCTGAATAAATTCGCCGTTAATGTATAAAGGATAAGTTTTCATTAAACTTTTATCCCGAAGCCACAAAACCGGGTCGGGATTTCGCCTTAAAGCAATTCAGAAGTTTTATCCCGAACGAGGCTCAATCTTTACCTGTTTAAAAAGCGCGAAAAGCCGGGTAAAAGGCACATACCATTTGGAGAGTTTGCCCAGCTCGCCCTTTAAATGCATCTTACCTTGCGTCACCGCGACGAATGAATCCAATTTACCTAAAAATACCTGTTCCCAAACCGCTGGCGGCGCGGAAATAACAAACGGGGCATGCGCATCCAGCCCTAACTCTGCAATCCTGCCCTCTTTAAAATTAAATTTATAGGCATTGTCGCTGCCGTCCATCTTTATGGCCAGCTCAACTGTCAAATCCAGCTCCTTGCCTTTCTGCGCGATAAAGGCGTCTTTATTTACCAGCTCTACAATCGCCTGAATATGCTCTTTAGAGAACATCTGATAGCCAGGCTGGTTATCCGTAAGGTTTTCTTTTAAGGCGCTTTCCAGCGCGTCATAGGAATCCTTATTGAATAGGCGCGCGACAGCCGCGGTCTTAACTGCCTCCTCTAATGCCTCAACTAAATTTAAGGCATCCGTGAATTTATCGCCTATCGCCACTACCCCATGATTTTTCAGCGCCACTAAATTATTTCTTTGCAGCGCGGCAACTACTTCCTGGGGGTTACTCACCATCGGAGTATCCTGCCGGATTACCGGCACATCCCCCAAAAATAATTTTGTCTCAAAGGTCAGCGTTTTCAGGGAGTTCTCCACGGCAAAATAGCCGTTAATTAAGGGCGGATGGCAGTGGATTACAGTTTTATCGGGGAAGTTACGGTGACACAATAAATGTAACGGCAATTCTGTGCTGGGGGCCTTGGCATCCAGGCACTTGCCTGATTCCAAGTTAACCCGCACAATATCCTCCTCTTTTAAATCGCCCAGGAAAGTGCCGGTGGCGGTAATTAAAATTTCTCCGGAGGCGAACGCGCAGCTAAGATTACCGGACTTAGCCACCGAAAGGCCGGCTGCATAAAGCCTGCGGCCGACTTGAATCATCTCTTCTTTTAAATCCTGCTCTTTTTTATTCATGCAAAATAAATGTGCTGGGTGATTAAACTATTGGGCGTGATGTCAAAAGCCGGGTAATAACCCTTTACGCCTTTGGCGGTAATGCAGGTGCCGCGGAATTGCAGCAGTTCTTTTTCCGGGCGCACTTCAATCTTAATCTCATCGCCGCTTTTGGCATTTGAGGCGGGCGGGCAAATCACGTAAAATGGGACGCTAAAATAATCCGCTAAAATCGCAAGTTGCAAAGTGCCGATTTTA
>VGKK01000046.1 GCA_016867095.1 Candidatus Omnitrophota bacterium
TCTTGGGTTAAGGGATCGTTATTTTTGCATATTGGTTGAGCCGGAGGCAAAAGATTATCAAGGCTTTATTAGGAAGATTGCTCCTAATGAGTTTAATGCCGGCATACAACAGTCGGCAGAAATTACCCTTTTGCCCGGGCAAAGTACTACGCAAAAATTTCGTATCTATTTGGGACCACAAGACTTACGCATTATAAACCAGGTTAAGCCTGCCTGGTCCGCGCTCATTCATTACGGTACCTTTAATTTTATTTCGCAAATACTTTTACAATTGTTGGAATTTTTCTATCGCCTGGTGCATAATTGGGGTTGGGCCATTGTTATCCTGAGCTTAGCGGTTTATCTGCTGCTTTACCCCTTGACCGTAAAACAAATGCGCTCCATGAAAGAAATGCAGATTTTACAGCCGCAGATAGAGAAATTACGCCAGCTATATAAAGACAACCCGCAGAAATTGAATAAGGAAATTATGGCGCTGTATCATCAGCACAAAGTTAATCCTTTGGGTGGCTGTTTGCCGTTATTATTACAGCTGCCGATATTCTTTGCGCTTTACCAGGCCTTAATGCGCTTTGTGGCGCTCAAAGGAGCTAACTTCTTATGGATAAAAGACTTATCAGAACCGGACCGGCTTTTTCTCCTGCCGCAATCCTTGCCCGGCATTGGTAATGAAATAAATGTCTTGCCTATTGTTATGGCCATCGGAATGTTTATCCAGCAAAAAATGTCTCTGACTGCCGCCTCTGGTAGCGCTGCTGAACAACAGAAAATAATGTTGTTTCTTTTTCCTCTGTTGTTTGGGTTTATTTTTTACCGTATGCCCTCGGGGTTAGTCTTGTATTGGTTTATTAATAGCGCGTTGATGTTGGTCAACCAGTTGCGCATTGGTAGGGTAAAATGAGCGCTAAAATCAGTATTGAAGTTGACGGCAAGAATGTAGAAGAAGCAGTAAAAAAGGCGTTAAAGGACTTAAAATTGCCGCGCCATAAAGTAAAAATACAAGTGCTTGCCGAGGAGGAAAAGGGTCTTTTCGGTATGCCCGGCGCAAAGCCGGCCAAAGTCAGAGTAAGCTACATCCCGGACAAAGAAAATACTTGACAATAAGCTGATTGTTAAGATAATAAAAGATAAATAAAGACTCCCGGTTCCGTAGGGAACGGGCTAACCCTATAAATTCCAATGGGTAGAATTATAACTATATGTAACCAAAAAGGCGGCACCGGTAAAACTACCTCGGCCATTAATTTGGCTACCTGCCTGGCTTTAGCCCATAAGAAAATCTTATTAATTGATTTAGACCCCCAGGCCAATGCCACTAGCGGCTTAGGCATCAATAAACATAATGTCCAAAAAAGCACCTACCATGTCCTCCTCGAAGAATTGGAGATAAAGGAAATCTTCCAGCCTACTGCCGTAAATAATTTTTGGTTAGCCCCTTCCAACTTAGATCTTACCGGCGCAGAAGTAGAGCTGGTGAGTATTTTGGGTCGGGAGTATAGATTAAAAAAGGCCCTGCAAAAAGAAAAAGATAATTTTGATTTTATTATCATTGATTCGCCACCTTCTTTGGGCCTGCTAACCATTAATGGGTTGTGCGCCGCAGGTTCGGTGCTTATCCCGGTGCAATGCGAATATTATGCTCTAGAAGGATTGACGCAACTCGTTAATACTGTTAATCTTGTGAAAAATAATCTTAACCCGGAACTTAAAATTGAAGGGGTGCTGCTGACTATGGCGGATTTCCGCACCAATCTGGCAAAAGAGGTGATTCAAGAAGTGAAGAATTATTTTCCGGATAAGGTTTATCAAACCATCATCCCGCGCAATGTGCGTCTAACTGAAGCGCCGAGTTTTGGCAAGCCCATTGCCTTGTATGATCGTGACTCTATCGGCGCGCACAAATACGAAGAATTAAGCCAGGAAGTTTTAGGCTTGCCGATTACCCCTAAAACAATTGCTTCGGAAGGAGTGGTCTAATGGAAAGAAGAGCTTTGGGTAAAGGGCTGAGCGCTCTAATCCCGGAAAAAGAAGTAGAAAAACTAGGCCAAGACAAGATTATTTATGTCCAATCTGACCAAATTAAGGCAAATCCTTTTCAGCCCCGCGAAAATTTTGATCGTGAAAGCCTGGAAGAACTCACCCAGTCTATTAAGGAAAAAGGGATAATTCAGCCTATTTTAGTGCGGCGCAAGGGAGATTATTATGAATTAATTGCCGGCGAAAGAAGGTTCCGCGCTCTTAACCTGTTGAATATCAAAGAGATACCAGTAATAGTCAAGGACGTGGATGACCGCGATTCTTTAGAATTGTCTTTAATTGAAAATATTCAAAGGCAAGATTTGAATGCCATTGAAGAAGCGCATGCCTACCAATATCTGATTGATAAATTCCAAGTGACCCAGGAGAAACTTGGCGAGGTCTTGGGCAAGTCGCGGGTTTCTATTACTAACACATTGCGATTATTGAAGTTACCGCAAGAAATTCAGGAAGAAATCAAAAGGGGCCGGATTTCTTTTGCCCATGGCCGGGCAATGTTAGAGATTGAAGACGTCAATCATCAGCGCCGCCTATTACAGGAAATTATTGCCAATGGCCTGACTGTGCGAGAGCTGGAGGATTTAATTAAGGCGCAGCGGCCAGCCACAGCCAAGCGTCGCACTGCCTCTGGCCACCGCGACCCTTTTTTAGTGGCATTAGAAGAAGAATTGCAGCATGTTTTAGCCACCAGGGTCAGAATCAGCCGGCGCCAGAAGCGCGGGCACATTCTGATTGAATTTTATTCTCAGGGAGACTTAGAGAGGATTACCGGTTTATTAAAAGGAGGGCAGCGCTAATGGAGCAGGCGGCCTTAATTCTCATTAAACCCGACGGGCTGAAGAAGTCCTTGACCGGCAATATCTTGACCCGCCTGTCCGAAACCAAGCTGGAGATTGTCGCGGCCAAGATGGCGCGCGTGTCGCGGCAATTAGCCGAGGAGCACTATAAACATCTTAAAGATAAACCCTTTTTCCCTGAAATTATCCGGTATATTCAGGGCGAGCTGCACAACCGGCATAAAGTGCTGGCCTTAATTTATTGGGGCGAGGACGCGATTGCCAAATGCCGCGAGCTGGCCGGCGCCACTAACCCTGAAGAAGCAGAGCCGACTTCTATCCGGGGCTCTTACGGCAGGATTACCACCGCCGGGGTTTATGAAAATGTCATCCATGTATCGTCAAATATAGAGGAGGCGGAGAGGGAAATCAAGCTTTGGTTTCAGCCCGGCGAGGTCATCGTAAATTTATATCCCACCAAAGAGGTGGTTAAGAAGGAAGTAAAAGCAAAGGAATGGACATAATATAAGGTTGTGTTGCGAAGAGTTTAAATCCGAAATTTTAAATATCGAAATCCGAAACAATGTTCAAATGGCCGAAATCCTAATAACCAAAACAGATTTGTTTTGAACATTAGAAAATTAGAACATTCGGATTTGTTTCGTGTTTCGGATTTAACGGTTTATGCGCAAGGACAAATAATATGTTGAATAGTATGACGGGTTTTGGCGGCGGACAGCTGAAAATTCCGCGCCTGGGTAAAGTTTCCGTGGAGTTAAGAAGCACAAACCATAAGTTCCTGGATATCGTTCTGCATTTGCCTGAAGGCTTTTTGTCTTTGGAAGACCGCGTCAAAAGGGCGGTGGAGGCTAAGATAAAAAGGGGCAGGATTACCTGCGCGGTGAATATTTCCGGCCAGGAACTGCCGACGGTATTTATCAATGAGCGGTTGTTGAAGGACTATATCCGCGGG
Source organism: Candidatus Omnitrophota bacterium (assembly GCA_016867095.1). Taxonomy (GTDB): domain Bacteria; phylum Omnitrophota; class Gorgyraeia; order Gygaellales; family Profunditerraquicolaceae; genus VGKK01. The sequence continues at coordinate 3,787 of VGKK01000046.1, forward strand.
TTAAGAAACATTAAACATGGCTTTGGCCTAAAAGACGAGGTGCGCCTGGATACCCTGATTCATTTGCCGGGAGTTTTATCTTTAGCAGAGAGTAAGGTTCCCAAGGAACAAATCTGGCCGCGCCTGAATTTATTAGTGAATCAGGCCATAGATAAACTGGTGAAGATGCGGCAGAAAGAAGGCCGGGCTTTGGGGATTTATTTAAGAAGGCAGGCGCAGGTCTTGAGCCATCATCTAGTTGCCGTCGGGTTAAACTCAAAGAAAGCGGTTCAGGATAAATGCCGCCAGTTTAAAACCGATGAAGAACGCGCCAGTTTCATTAAGGAAACCGATATCGCCGAAGAGCTGCAGCGCCTGGCATTCCATATCCGCAATTTTAAAAACAAACTTTCCCAGGCTGGCCCGATAGGCAAGGAATTGGATTTTATAGCCCAGGAGATGCAGCGCGAGGCAAATACGATGGCGGCCAAATCCTGCAGCGCCGCGATATCCGGCCGGGCAGTGCAGATTAAAAGCCAGATTGAAAAAATCCGCGAGCAGGTGCAGAATATAGAATGAGAGGAAAGGGATTTATTTTTGTCATTTCCGGGCCGTCGGGCTCGGGTAAGACTACGCTCCTGGCCAGGCTGTTGAAGGATAAAAAACTAAAAGATAAACTGGCCAAGTCCGTTTCCTTGACTACGCGGCCGAAAAGGTCTAAAGAGGCCCAGGGCAGGGATTATTTTTTTCTCACTCCCAGGCGCTTTCAACAGCTGCAAAAGGCGAAAAAAATTCTTGAATGGACCAGGTATTTGGGTTATGATTACGCCACGCCCAAGTCCTTTGCCCAAAAACAGTTACGCGCGGGTAAAAATCTGGTCCTTTCTTTAGACTTCAGAGGCGCCCTGAGGGTTAAGCGGCTTTATCCGCGAAATACCGTGACTATTTTTATCCTGCCGCCGTCGCTGGGAGAGCTGCGCCAGAGGATAGAAAAGCGCTGCGCCAAAACCAAAAAAGAAGAGATTCAAAAACGCTTAAAGCTGGCGGAAAAAGAGGTCAAGTTTTCCCCAAAATATGATTATTGCCTGACCAACAAGGACTTGAATCATACGGTAGCCAAGCTGCGGGGTATCATACTAAACAATATAAAACCTAAATGATAACGAGGTGAGAGATGGGTTATGTGCCGTTGGAAAAGTTATTGGATAGGAGCGGAGAGTCAATTTATAAATTAGTGGTTCTGGCCTCAAGGAGGGCGCTAGAGATTGCCGAGGGCCAGCCTAAACTGGTGGAGGCAAACGCAACGGTTAAGCCTTCCACGGTCGCCTTAATGGAGATTGCCTCAGGCAAGGTAAAATACCAAAAGGCAAAACCAGAAAAATAATTTATGCCTAAGCAGAAGAATGTGATTTTAGGGGTAAGCGCCAGCATTGCCATTTACAAGGCCTGCGAGATTGTGCGCCGCCTGAAAGAGCAAGGGTTCCTGGTAACAGTGGTGATGACTAGAGAGGCGGAGGAATTGATTAAGCCGATGGTGTTCCAGAGTTTATCCGGCAATAAAGTTTATCGCGGGCTATTTGAGGCGGTAGAGGAGCCGGAGATAGAGCATGTAGCCTTGGCAGAAAAAGCGGATTTAGTTTTAATCGCGCCGGCCACCGCCAATATTATCGGAAAAATCGCCTCCGGCGTCAGCGATGATTTGCTAACTTGTGTGGTGTGCGCGGCTTACGCGCCTGTTCTAATTTGCCCGGCAATGAATGAAGGGATGTATTTAAATAAAATCACCCAGGCAAATATCAAGAAATTAAAAACCCTGGGGTATAAATTTGTTGAGCCAAGGCAGGGAAGGTTGGCTTGCGGCAAGGTCGGCGCCGGTTGCTTGGCTGAAATAGAAACAATCATCAGGGAAGTTAAAAAGCAGATTTGATAAATGGCGTGGTAGCCAAGCGGCAAGGCAGTTGTCTGCAAAACAACTATTCACCGGTTCGAGTCCGGTCCACGCCTCCAGTTAAATTACGCGGATGAAAAAGCCCTTCACCGTATTATTGAAAGCATGTTTGATTATAATTATTATTTTTATATTATTCTGGATATATGAACTTTTCTTTCTCTGGAGCATATCAAAAGGTCGGCCATGTATAGAGCGGCGCGATATAAGCGAAAGTCATTGAGTGCAGTAATGAGGCAAAGCAGACTTAATAATAGAGCATTACTGGATAAGGCAAGATTTACGTGTCTAGAAAAAGAAAAGAAAATTTGGTTACAAGGCTTATCTATGAAAAAGGCGATTGCGCTTGAGGAGATACTACTTGCTACGCCTTTGGCCGATGCTAAATACAGATTTCCAGATTATCCTGTATGCTTGAAAAACCTGCTTGGGAAAAAGACATGAAAAAGGCTACGTTGGAATATGTCTATAGCAAGACAGTGAATTTTTTAGAACGCAATAAATATGGTTATATTGTTATTGGCGGTATAGCTGCCGGTATTTTGGGCGAACCCAGGTTTACCGGCGATGTTGATATTGATATACTATTAAATAAGAACCAGATTAGCCATTTTTTGAATAAAGCAAAAAAGGCGGGCTTTAAAGTTAATGCCAAAATATGTAAAAGTCGCATAAAGGAGTCCGGGACATTCCAGATCAATTGCGGCAGCTTTCATATTGATTTTATTATTGCTTCTACAGCGTTTGAGAAAGAAGCGTTTAAAAGAAAGCAGAAATTGAAATTGTATGGCGTAAAGGCTTATTTCCCCACTCCAGAGGACATTGTTCTTTTAAAAATTATTCCCGGCAGGCTGCAGGATCTTTCTGATGTGGAAAAAATAGCCGCCAGGCATAAGGCAAAATTGGATACTAAATATTTAGCGGATTGGGCGAGGCGCTTATCTGAGGAAGCCCAAGATATGCGCATAGTTAATGAATTGCAAAAATTATTAAAACAGGGGAAATAATTTTTGATTAAATTTATCGCCGGGGTGTTGGAATGGCAGACAATGCGGACTTAAAATCCGCCGCTCGTAAGAGCGTGAGGGTTCAACTCCCTCCCCCGGCACTTTAAGGATAAAATGCAAATAAAGAAACATGAATAAAGAAATAACCGCGACAAGAATTGCGATTTTTCGAAAAAGAGAGATTAGGAAGGCCATTCATAATAATGAATGGTGGTTTGTGGTTAACGATGTTGTGTTAGCGCTTACGGATTCGCCGAATGTTCAGGACTATATCAAAAAGATGCGCAAGCGTGATGAGGAGCTCGGCAAGGGGTGGGGACAAATTGTCACCCCCCTTTTGGTCAGGACCTCCGGAGGAGATCAAAAGCTCAATTGCGCCAACACAGAAGGCATTTTCCGCATTATTCAATCAATACCGTCTCCCAAAGCAGAGCCTTTTAAACGTTGGTTGGCCCGGGTAGGCTATGAACGCATTCAGGAAATAGAGAACCCAGAGCTGGCGACAAAGAGAACAAGAGCATTATACAAAGCCAAGGGCTATAGTGATGAATGGGTTGAGAAACGGATGCGCGGCATTGCTATCCGCGAAGAGCTAACAGATCAGTGGCAGGAGAGGGGTATTAAGGAACAGAAAGAATACGAAATATTGACCGCTGAAATATCCAAAGCCACGTTTGGTATGACGCCTTCGGCTTATAAGAAGCATAAGGGGCTTAAACGCGAGAATCTGCGAGATCATATGACTGATCTTGAGCTAATCTTTTCAATGCTTGGCGAGGCCTCAACCAAAGAGATCGCAGTCAATAAAGATGCGCAAGGGTTTATTAAAAATAAACAAGCTGCTTTTGAAGGCGGTTCTGTTGCGGGTAATGCTAGAAGAGAGCTTGAGCGCAAAAGCGGTAAAAAAGTGATCAGCAGAGAAAATTATAAAAAACTACCGCAGAATCAAAAATTACTGGAAAAAGCCAAATAAATATAGGTGAGAACTTTGTTTTGGAATAGAAAAAATCAGGAAAACCAATTTGAATGGCTTGAAATGCCGGGTTGCTTTGAACGCCATTTGCAGAGACGGCATCGCAATCCTCTTTTTCCTGAAGAAAGAAGAACAATTTTAAACAAGGAAC
>VGKK01000047.1 GCA_016867095.1 Candidatus Omnitrophota bacterium
GGAAAAACAAAAATGCCAAACCAAGAATCTAAAAAGAGTTACAAATTTTTTGCCCCCAAAGTCTTTATCCGGACTTTCGGCTGTCAAATGAACGTTAGGGACTCGGAGGTTATCGCGGGCTTGCTAAAAGCTAACAGCTATGAGCTAACAGCTAAAGCCGAAGAGGCGGATATTATTATCTTTAATACTTGCTCCGTGCGCCAGCACGCGGAGGAGAAGGTGTGGAGTGAGATAGGAAGGATAGCGAAGTTGTCCACCCGCGTTGCCCCCCCTAGATTTCTCGCTCGAAACGCTCGAAATCTAAGCAGGGGGGACGCTCGGCCGATGAAAAAAATCATCGGCCTCGCAGGTTGTATGGCGCAAGAATATAAGGATGAGGTTTTCCGGAGGGCGCCGGCAGTGGATTTTGTGGTCGGCCCTTCAGATATCGCTAAGATCCCGGGAATAATTAAAAGTTTGACGCACGACGGATTACTAGAGCGTAAAATATGGGAAACAGACAGTTCTCTCAGGCCGGAAGAGATATACCATACCGGTTTTTACCAAGATAAAGAGCATGCCTACGTGGTCATTTCCGAAGGTTGCTCTAATTATTGTTCTTATTGCGTGGTGCCGTATGCGCGGGGGGAGTTGCATAACCGTGATGGCCAGGACATATTAAAGGAGATAGAAGAGGCGGTGGTTAAGGGTATAACTAAGATTACGCTCTTGGGGCAAAATGTCAACGCGTACAGTTCGGGGGCACCAAGTCACTCTGCCTCGCCGGCAGGCAGGCAAGCCACCAAGTCACCAGTTGAATTTGTACGATTATTAAAGATGGTAAATGAAATAAAAGGCCTGGAGGAGTTTAGTTTTGTGACTTCGCATCCGCGGGATACCAGCGAGGAATTATTCAGGGTAATGCAGGAGTGCGATAAACTAAAGAAATACCTGCATCTGCCGGTGCAGTCAGGTTCAGACAGAATTCTGGAACTGATGGGCCGCGGATATACCCGAAAATTCTATTTGGATTTAGTGGATAGTTATCGTAGAATTGTAAAAGATGGAGTGTTAACTACGGACATTATTGTAGGTTTCCCCGGAGAGAAAGAAGCGGATTTTCAGGATACCTATAATTTAGTCAAAGATACCCGTTTTGACGCAGCCTATATCTTCAAATATTCCCCGCGGCCGAATACCGCGGCGGCAAAATTAGAGGATGATGTAGAGAAGAAGGAAAAGGAAAGAAGGCATTCTTTGATTCTTGAATTGCAGAAGAAAATATCTAAACAAAAAAATGGATAACCAATCACCAAGTTACAATCACCAGATAAATTCCAATCACCAATATCCAAATCCCAAACGTTTTAGTTTGGTTAAATTGGTTATTAGATATTGGTTATTATTTGGTTATTGTGGTTTGGTTATTGGTGTTTTACCGGTTTATTCCTTAAACTTAGATAAGATTAAGGTTAGTTTTCTGGAGGGCGATTATAAGGCGGCGATAAGAGAGGGCGAGAAGTTATTGGCAGGCCAGGCGCAGGCCGGCCGTTCGGACGAGCTTTATTATATCCTGGGGTTAAGTTACGCCAAAGACGGCAATTACCTGCGCGCGTCGGATATTTTTGAGATAATCCTGAAGGAATTTAAAAACAGCGCCTTTACGGAGCAGGCAAGGTTAGGCCTGGGCGATACTTATTTTTTCAGGGGCGATTATAATCAGGCAGAGGGCTATTTTAAGGAATTGCTGGATAAATATCCCGGCACTAAGTTTAAGGCCCAGGTTTATTATCGCCTCAGCCAGGTCGGATTTAAAAAGGGAGACACGCAGGAAGGGCAGGCTTACCTGGAGAAGTTAAGGCAGGAATTTCCCGCGAATACGGAATTGATATTTAATAGGGAATTGGGCGCTTTGCCCGATTATCATTCAGACTTTTTCTATACCGTGCAGGTGGGGTTTTTTTCCCGGGCTGAGAATGCCCGCAATTTAACCGATAAATTAAGCCAGGCAGGTTACGCTGCCTATTTTGAGGAAGTGGCCTTAAAAGGCGCCAAGGCCTACCGGGTAAAAGTCGGCAAGGTTAAATCGCGCGCCGAAGCCGCGCAGTTGGAAAATAAATTGTTACAGCAAGGTTACCCGACAAAGATCTGCCCTTAATGACAAGTCACCAAGTCACCCTGCCTCGCCGGCAGGCAGGCAAGTCACCAAGTCACCAGTTAATTGCTAAAAAAAATAAAATTATTTTTTTAGTCGGCCCGACTGCGATAGGTAAAAGTGAAGTTGCGCTTTTATTGGCTAAAAAGATTAACGCCGAAATTATCTCCTGCGATTCCATGCAGATTTATCGCGGGATGGATATTATCAGCTCTAAGCCCTTCCCCGCGCTGAGAAAAAAAATACGGCACCATTTAATTGATAGCGTTGCGCCCACAAGGGAATATAACGTTTCAAGATATTATCGGGACGCGCTGAAAAAGGCAAGGGACATTCTTGGGGCGGATAAATTGCCGCTTTTTGTCGGCGGCACCGGCCTGTATATGTCAATATTGATAGACGGCATATTTAAGCTGAAGAAGCAGGATAAATCTATCCGCAGCCGGCTTTATCAACAGGCGGAAAAATTCGGCAACAGCGTTTTATACGAAAGATTAAAAGAAATTGACCCCCTGGCGGCGCGTAAAATCCATCCTCATGATACCAAGCGGCTGGTCAGGGCCCTGGAGGTTTTTGAAAATACCGGCCGGCCTATTTCTGAATTGCAAAAAGAAAGAAAAGGCCTGGCCGCGCAATACCCGGTAAGGATTTTTGCCTTGGATATGCCGCGGGATAAACTTTACCAAAGAATTAACAGCCGCGTAGAGGAGATGTTTGGCCAGGGGCTGGCAGATGAGGTTAAGGGTTTGTTGAGAGTAAGATTAAGCAAAACTGCTGCCTGCGCCATCGGGATTAAGGAATTAAAAGGTTATTTTGACGGTGATTATAGCCTGGAAGAAGCCAGGCGCCTGATTAAAAAGAATACGCGTAATTACGCTAAGAGGCAACTTACCTGGTTTAGAAAAGACAAGCGGATTGAGTGGGTCAAAGTCAGGGAGAAAGAAACCGCCGCCGCCGTGGCGGATAGAATATTTAAAAAACTAAGAAAGGCATAATGGAAAAAGCATTATTAGTAACTATCAGGCTTGATTCGGAAAAAGGCAGCTGGAAAATTGAGGATACCGCCCTTGAGCTGGAGGAGTTGGCCGCTACCTGCCGGGTAGAAGTGGTGGATAATGTTACCTGTCTGCGCGATAGACCCACGCCTAATTTATTTATCGGCAAAGGAAAGGCCGAGGAGATTGCTTTACTCTGCCAAGAATTGGAGATAGATACGGTTATTTTTAGCCACGATTTATCCAGCGTGCAGCAGCGTAATTTAGAGGAGGTTATCGGCAAGAAGACTGTTGACCGCACCCAGTTAATTTTAGATATCTTTGCCTGGCACGCCAAGACGCCTGAAGGAAAGACGCAGGTAGAGCTGGCGCAGCTGCAGTATTTAATGCCGCGCTTAATCGGCAAGGGCCTGATTCTTTCGCGCACCGGCGGCGGAATTGGCACGAGCGGCCCGGGCGAGCAAAGATTGGAAGTTGACCGCCGCAGGATTAGAGAAAAAATAGACCGGCTAAAAGACGACCTCAAGCACCTGGCTTTACATCGTCAAACCTTGCGCAAGAAAAGAAAGGAAGGTCTGATTCCCGGTGTCGCGCTAGTCGGTTATACCAATGCCGGAAAGTCCACGCTTTTAAACGCGCTCACTGATGCCGGCCAAACCGTGGCAGACAGCTTATTTACTACGCTGGACCCGCTCTCTAAAAACCTGCAGCTTCCCGGTGGAGAGAATGTTATCCTTTCTGATACCGTGGGATTCTTGAATAACCTGCCGCACCATCTAATAGAGGCCTTTAAGGCGACCCTGGAAGAAGTAATCCAGGCAGACCTGTTGATTCATGTTTTGGATGCCAGCAGCGCCTTGTTGGAAAAAAATAACCGCGCGGTATTTTCCGTTTTGAAGGAATTAGGGGCGGAGAAAAAACTGATGATTACCGCCTTAAATAAAATTGACCTTTTAGAAGACCGTTCCTGGCTGCAGCAGCTAAAGGGAGACTTTGTTAATCCGGTGGAAATCTCGGCAAAAACAAAAGAAAACCTTCCCGCATTATTAGAAAAAATCCAGGATAATTTTGCCGAGAGAATGGTGAAGGCGGAGATTATGGTTAAGCACGCGCGAATGGGCTTGATAGATTTGTTTTATCGGCAGGGGAAAGTAGAACATATTGAGTACTTACAGAAGGGCATAAAACTTAAGGTCAGCCTACCCAGAGTCCTTTACCAGAAGTTACTGCATAACAAAGAGATAAAAGAAATCAATTAGAATATCTAATAAATTTTATTAAAATATCTTGACAAATTAGTTAAAATATGTTATGTTTACTTTGACAGAACCAAGACCCGGTCTTGCCAACCGTGGCAAGACCGGGTCTTGAAATGGGGAAGAGGACAATGCCTATATTTGATATTCATATTAGCCCTGATGAGCCGGTATATGTTATCAGCGTAGTGAGTAAGCTGGTAGATTTGCCGGCGTGGACATTGCGCCAGCTGGATAAGGCCGGGGTGGTCCGGCCAAAGAGGATTGGCAAGAAGAGCCGGCTTTATTGTTTGAAGGATATTAAGAGATTAGAATATATACATTATTTAATGGAAGATAAGCACGTGAATATCCACGGTATAAAGATAATTTTAGAGCAGGAAAAAGAAGAGTAACCCTTCGATTCATTTCATTCACTCAGGGTTATCCTGAGTGAGCAAAGTGAGTCGAAGGATAATTTTTTTTACCTTTATATTAGCACTCTGGTTAAGGAAGTGCTAATTCAATAACTTAAAGGAGTCTGAGATGAGATTGGATAAATTCACCTTGAAATTACAAGAGGCCATACAGGATGCCGCCGCTTTTGCCCTTGAATCCGGGCACCAGCAGGTTGAGCCGGAGCATTTATTATTTACCTTGCTGAAGCAGAAGGAAAGTATTCTTGCCACAATTTTGGATAAATTGGGCGTTGCCAGCGCTTCCATAATCAAGCCCGCGGAAGAAGATTTACAAAACAAGCCCTCAGTTACCGGCAGCAGCAGCCAGGTTTATTTCTCCAGCCGGACAAATAAGTTATTGACTAATGCCGCGCGCGAAGCGCAGACCTTAAAGGATGAGTTTATCTCTGCCGAGCATATCCTTTTGGCGTTATTGGCTGGCGATGATTCATCAATGGCGCGGGAATTTATAAAGAGAGGAATTGATAAAGAAAAGATTTTATCCGTCCTCGCCGGGGTGCGCGGCACCCACCGTATTACTGATGAAAGTCCGGAGGATAAATTCAACGCCCTGGAAAAATACGGACAGGATATTACCGGCCTGGCCTTAAAGGGAAAACTTGACCCGGTAATTGGCCGGGATAACCAGATTCGCAGGTTGATGCAGGTTCTTTCGCGCCGCACCAAGAATAACCCGGTATTAATCGGAGAGGCTGGCGTGGGTAAAACCGCGATTGTGGAAGGTTTGGCGCAGCGTATCGCCTCCGGAGATGTTCCCGAGGGCCTGAAAAATAAGAGAATAATTGCCCTGGATTTGGGGAGCCTGGTGGCAGGGACAAAGTTTCGCGGCGAATTTGAAAACCGGCTTAAGGCGGTGCTTAAGGAAATACAGGCTAAAGCCGGTGGGGTTATCCTTTTTATTGACGAGCTGCATACTATAGTCGGCGCCGGCGCCGCCGAAGGCGCAATAGACGCCTCAAATATGTTGAAACCTATGCTTAGCCGCGGGCAATTACGCTGTATCGGCGCTACCACATTAGCTGAATACCGCAAATATATTGAAAAAGACAGCGCCCTGGAACGGAGATTCCAGAGTATATTTGTAGATGAGCCCAGCGTAGAAGATACCATTGCTATTTTACGGGGGTTAAAAGAGAAATACGAAGTTCATCACGGGGTGCGCATTAAGGATTCTGCCTTGATTTGCGCGGCCACCTTATCCCAGCGCTATATTACCGACCGCCACCTGCCGGATAAGGCAGTGGATTTGATTGATGAGGCGGCTTCGCGCCTGAGGCTGGAGATAGACAGCCTGCCCGCGGAAGTTGACAGCGCGCAGAGAAAAATTACGCAGATAGAAATAGAGCGGCAGGCCTTGAAGAAAGAAAAAGATAAAAGGGCCGAGGTGCGTTTGAAAAAAATTGAAGATGAGTTAGGGGCGCTAAAAGAAAAACTGGAGAGTAAAAAGAAACAGTGGGAAACAGAAAAGTCTGTAATTACCAGGATAAAAGAAGTCAAACAGGAAATAGAACAGCTTAAAGCTGAGGCCGCGGCCGCGGAAAAGCTCGGCGACCTGGATAAGGTAGCCGAGATAAAATATGGCCGGCTGGTTGAGCTGGGCCGCGCTTTAAAAAAATATCACGACGAATTAAGCGCGCTTCAGAAAGGCGCGGGCATGTTAAGGCAGGAAGTAGGTGATGAGGATATAGCCAGGGTAGTCTCAGAATGGAGAGGTATTCCGGTAACCAAGTTGCTGGAGGCTGATACCGAGAAGTTGATTAAGATGCGCGAGCGCCTGAGCGCAAAGGTCATTGGCCAGGATGAGGCTATTGAGATAATTTCGTCCTGCATTCAGCGCAGCCGTTCGGGCCTGGGTGATGAAAAGCGGCCAATGGGTTCCTTTATTTTTATGGGTCCTACGGGCGTGGGTAAAACTAAACTGGCCAAAGCCCTGGCCTGGTTCCTTTTTGATGATGAAGACGCGCTGGTAAGGGTAGATATGTCGGAGTATATGGAGAAATTCAGCGTGTCCCGGCTGATCGGGGCGCCGCCCGGATATGTGGGCTATGAGGAAGGCGGGCAGCTGACTGAGAAAATCAGGCGCCGGCCCTACGCAATAATTCTGCTGGATGAAATAGAAAAGGCGCACCCGGATGTTTTTAATATCCTCTTACAGGTCTTGGACGACGGCCGTTTAACCGACGGACAGGGCCGCACCGTAGATTTTAAGAATACGGTGATTATTATGACTTCCAATATCGGCCAGGAGATTATTCAGCAGCACGGTTCTATTGGTTTTTCCCGTCCAGCAACTCAAACATCAGACGGGATCCCGCCAGAGGCGGGAAAGGCGGCTAAAGACGGCCTGACTTATAAGGAAATTAAGGATAAGTTGTTGGAGGGAGTGGAGCGGACATTCCGGCCTGAATTCTTGAACCGCATAGACGATATCGTTATCTTTAACCCCCTGCATAAGGACGAGATTAGAAAGATAGTGGATATAGAATTGGAGCCGATTTATAAAAAGATGGCGCAAGCCGGCATAACCTTAGAGCTGACTCAGAAAGCCAGGGATTACTTGGTAGATAAGGGTTTTAACCTGAATTTCGGGGCGCGGCCCTTAAAGAGGACAATACAGAGATACGTCCAGGACCCGTTGGCAATTAAGCTCCTGGATGGTTCTTTGAAAGAAGGCGCGCGGGTGGTGGCAGATCTGGATGCGGATAAAAAAAATAGATATCTTGTGATAGACGCATTGACAAAGTAATAATTTGTGCTAAAATGACCCTTTACCCCGTTAGAAAAGGGTCTTTAAGCAGGGTAAAATGATTTTTCTAACGGGGTTTAGCATTCTTAAGGTGAGAGTGCTAATCAAATGAAGCCACAACTTACGCAACGAGCACCCGGCTGTATCTGAACAGCCGGTGTGCCGCTTGTGCGGCAAGTGAACGTAAAGGGTTTAATTCGCGCACGCAAAATACT
>VGKK01000048.1 GCA_016867095.1 Candidatus Omnitrophota bacterium
TTTCCCCTTGCCTTCTGAATCAGCCCGACGATTTCGCCTTCAACATTAGACTGCTTTATGGCCAGGGTTAAATTTCTTTTTTTCGCTGTTTTTTTGAGCGCGTTATTTATTTCTTTAAGGGTTACCTTGCCGTAAATCTGCGGTTCTCTTTGGCCCAGCAGGTTTAAATTAGGCCCGTGGATTACCAGAATTTTCTTCATTTCGCCCTCATTTGATTCAAGACCCGGTCTTGCCACGGTTGGCAAGACCGGGTCTTTGATTTTTGTTAATTTTCCGCCTCTTCAATGAGCATTACCGGGATGCCGTCACGGATAGGATATTTTTTTCCGCAACCCTTACAGACAACTTTATTCCCTTTTAGCTCTACATCCGCCTTGCAGGCCGGGCAGGCCAGGATATCTATCAGCTCTTTATCCATTGCTTTTTGCCTCATTGACCTTATTCACAAACGCCAACCTTAATTCATAAAGCACGTTTTCCAGGAGGGTTGTTTCGTCGGAATTTAAATTGCCTTTGGTTTTTTCCTTGAGCATTCCCAGGGTATCAATAATAAACTTTGCCTGGGGCAGGTCCTCTTCTTTCTCATTCGTGACGGGATTGGGCGCCTGGCCTAGGAATATTGATGCCTGCAGCGCCAGGGTGGTGATAAAAAAACTAAAATCCGGCTCAGGAGGCAGGAATTTGCCTTCTTTCTTTAGCGCCTCTTTTTCTTTTTCCGCCGCCTCTTTCCAACTTTCGTCAATATTTTTATTTATTTCGTCCATAGACTATTATGCCGGCATAGCCGACTACCGAGCGCATATCCTGGGTAATCTCGCCGCTGGTTTGGTATTTTATCAGCTTGGCGTTTTTGGCGCCCAGTAGCCTGGCAGCTGACAACATTGCTATGGCCGGGGCATAGCCGCACATTGATATATCCAGGCGCCGGATTGTTTCCATAAGTTTATCTCCGTTTAACTCCAATATCGCCTTGATGGCCTCGGCGTCTTTTGTCTGGGCTTGTTCCTGCGGCTCGTAATGCGTCATATCTGAACTGGCCACGATTAATGTGGAATCCTGCAGATTGGTTTCCAGGATGATTCTGGCTATACCTTTGCCGATTTCCTTGAGCGCGTTGACATCATTGGACAGGAGCGCTATCGGCACAATTTCAAAATCAGCCCGGAAATATTGCAGAATCGGCAATTCTACCTCTAAAGAATGTTCGTCCGCCTGCGCCTCTTCGTCATCTTCTAAATATTTGGAGCTTTTCAATATTTTTTCGGCCAATGGCTGGTCTATTTTAACCTGGCCTAAGGGAGTTTGCCATGCCCCGTCGGTCATAATGCTAAAAGGCGCTCCGTTACCGGTATGATTCGGCCCTAACAGGATAATTTTATTTTTGATATTCACGCAATTAACTGTCTGCGCGGCCACAGCGCCCGAATACATATAGCCGGCGTGAGGAAGCATGCAGGCAATGGCGTTTATTTTCTCTGTTTCCCCGGCAGGGATAAAGTCCTTTATTTGATTTTTCAGGGCCTCCGGAGAAGAAGAATAAAATTGTCCCGCCACCACGGGCGGCCTTACTTTATATTTTTCCATTAAATATTCTTTCCAGGAAATCTTTGCTCTTTTTTAAATCCCCGGCCTCAGCCGGGGAATGCGCCTCAATTATTTTAATAGTATCTTTTTTTAGGTAAGATGTGAGGTATTTAAAGTCAACGCTTCGACTACGTTCAGCGTTGATGGTAAGCGCCCCTCGACTACGCTCGGGACAGCCCTGAGCGAACAAAGTGAGTCGAATGGGCGTAGTCGAACCATCCACGCTGAGCCTGTCGGACGGCGCCAGATGGTCCTTGCACTCGCAGACATCATGCAGATGGACGCCCAGCATAAATTTCCCGAATAATTCCAGGTATTGGTTGTGGCTGGCAAAGCCCAGGGTTTCCATTACCTGCGCGTGGCCGGTATCGTGCCAGTAAAATACGCGCGAACCCTTGAATCTATTTAAAATTATGCCGATTTCTTCCAGAGAGGGTATCTCGCGGTAATAAAAACGATTCTCCACGCCTAAAGATACGCCTCTCCTTTTGGCATAATCTTCTAATTCTTCCAGGCTTTTTAGGGAATTCCGCAAGAAAGGCGCGATTTTATCCCGCCTTTCCTTAATCATCCTGTTTTTTAGCGCGGAAAATTCTTTTGAACTGCCCAGTCCCCGCCGGTAAAGGGAGATTAACTTTTTGGTCCTATCCTGGAACTGGGCCCTGCCGGCATGCAAAACCACTGCCTGCGCGTCTAAATCCAGCGCGGTATCTATGGTATTTTTTGTCTGTTTTACCGCCCTTCTTCTTTCGTCCTGGTCGCGGGAGGCCATAGAATAATAATCCGGAAGGGCTTTTTGGCGTTTTACGCCCCTGGGTATGGGGCAAAAATTATGCAGGCTTTTTACCTTTATCTCTCCCCGCCGGGTAAGTTTGCGGATATCTTTTACTATGGCGGCAGTAAGGTTAAAACTCAATTCTATTTCTTTAAAACCTATGCCCTTTATTTCTGAGATTAATTTTTTGCCGTCAGTATAACGGAACGCGTTCCACGCGGTTGATAACGCCAGGCCCATTTTTATCTTCTTGACCTGGCCTTTTTTCTTCTGCGTTCGCTGGGCTTTTCGTAATGCTTGCGGTCCCGGACTTCCCTGAGGATGCCTTCCTGTTCAATCTTCTTTTTAAAACGGCGCAGCGCCGCCTCAAAAGATTCGTCTTTTCTGATTTCCACTTGTGGCATTTTTATCATCTCCTTTAAATGAGCCCACAACTTAGCGAACAGTGGTGAAGCTAAGTTGTTTGGGCGAATTTATCCCGAAGTACCTTGGCCATAATGATGGCCAAGTACGCACTTTGTGTGCAGCCTGCGCAGTAAATTTTGCAAGAAATTTACAAGCGTCTAGGCGAGGGATGACTAATGATATCACTGATTTTGGCGAATGTCAATTTAAATGAGCGCATAACTTACGTCGCGCTTGCCGCAGAAAGCGGCATACCGAGCCTTCCGATGAGCTCGGGTATTGCCGCAGAAAGCGGCATACCGAGCCTTCCGATGAGCTCGGGTATTGCCGCAGAAAGCGGCATACCGAGCCTTCCGATGAGCTCGGGTATTGCCGCAGAAAGCGGCATACCGAGCCTTCCGATGAGCTCGGGTATTGCCGCAGAAAGCGGCATACCGAGCCTTCCGATGAGCTCGGGTATTGCCGCAGAAAGCGGCATACCGAGCCTTCCGATGAGCTCGGGTATTGCCGCAGAAAGCGGCATACCGGCTGTTCCGATACAGCCTGGTGCCCGTTCCGTAAGTCGTGGCCTCACTTATTCTATCTCAAAAGAGATGATGACGTTAAAGGAAAGCTGTGGGTAGTCTAATTCCTTGGGGAAATTGGGAAAGGGCGAGGCGTCTTTTACGCTCTCTAAGGCTATCCGCCTTAGGTAAGGGCTGGGCGAGGATTTTTCTTCGGAAAGGCGGGTTTCTCTTAACAAGCCATCGTCGGAGATGATGAATGAGAGATAGGCCTCTCCTTCTTCGCTGCGGCTGTAATTTTGATAGGCGCAGCGCTTAATCTTCTCGCGCACTAACTGGTAATAGTTCATATAGGAAGGGTTGTTAATTTTTTCCGAGGCTATCGGGGGAAGAGTTATTTTCTTTTTTATGGCAATGATATCGGGTTTGGCGAAATCGGGCTTGATCACCGCGGGCTTAGGCGGGATATTGCCGGCCAGTTTCTTAAAAAAATCCTGGTTATCCACGAAAGGCGGCGGCGTTCTTTTTTCCGCCGTAACATTGGGCGCCAGTTTCAAAAACGGTTCCCTCTTGGGCGCGGGCGTCGCGGCTTTAATCGGCTCTAATTTTTTCTCGGGCTCTTTTATTATATAACTTAGCTCTATCTTATTCTCTTTTTTCTGGTTAGGGGCAAGATTTAAAACCCCATTTTGGAATAAAATAACGCCGTGGGTGATTGCGGAAACCAGCAGTGTAATTTGGAATACTTTCTCGGAATACATATCAAGGATAAGATAGCATAATAAATTTTAGTTTGCAAGGAGAGAATCTAAAAATAGGCCTTTAAACCGCCGTAAAACGCCCTGCCCGGCATCGGGTAGTCCTTCTCTTCCTGGTACATTTTGTCAAAAAGGTTGCTGATTTCAAAATCCATTTGTATATTATTATTTATCCGATAGATAAAATTCATGTTCACTACGCCGTAATGCTTCAGGCGCGCGGTATTGTCCGCGTTGGCAAAGCGCTTGGTTTTATATATCGCGCTTAGGCCCATATCAAATTTAGGGATGGGCGAATAGGTGAATCTTAGTTTATACATATGCCTTGGCCGGTAGATTAACCATTTTTTTGTCTGCGTGTCCTTGGCTTCAAGATAGGTATAGTTGAAATTAGTTTTAAGGTTTTCCTTCCATTGGAATTCCGTGTCAAATTCCGCGCCTTTTATGGCCGCGGAGCTTAAATTTTGCGACCTCCACCACCAGCTGTTGTCAACCGTCCACTCAATTAAGTCCCGGAACTTTGTCTGGAATAAGGTAACATCGCCTTTAAACTTATTAGAGAGATACCCGCTTAGGCCGGCCTCGTAAGATACGGCTTTTTCCGGGCCTAAATTTGGGTTGCCTTCCACCCCGCCCCAGATACCCCAGTCTTCTTTGGGCCAATAGAGGTCGTTAAAGGTAGGCGCGCGAAATGACTTGGCGGCCAGGGCATGAAGCTTAAAAGTATTGAATAGCCAGAATTCAGAGCTTACGCTGGGGCTGATTCTATCGCCAAAATTGGAATAGTCATCCCAACGCGCCCCAAACTTCAGGGAGCCGCGTTTAAAAAAGTCGGTTTCCGATTCAAAATAAACCCCTTTTGAGTTGTAGGTATGCTTGCCGCTGCCTGAGCTATTTAGCCGGTTATCCTGGAGGCTGGTCCCGACCGCAGTGCGGAAAATACGCAAAAAAGTCTGCGAAACCTGCGCGTCCAGGCCATAGACTTTGGTTTGGTTTGTGCTTTTACTAATCGGGTCAAACTGCTCCACAAATTCCAGCCGGTCAAAATTATGGAATAACTTTAGTAATGTATCCTGGCCTTCCAGCAGTTTTCCGCTGTAAGTAAGGTCGGCATATTTTTTTAAGGCAAACTGTTTATCGTCAAGGTCCGGGGCAGAGGCTGTTCCCGGCGTGCCCGTTTTGGAGTTATAAAAACCCGTGGCCGCCGTAAGGCGATTATCCGGATTAAATTGATAGCCGAATTTTGTATTTACGTTATTGCTTAAATAGTCGGAGTTGTCCCTGTGGCCATGCGAACCGAGATAGTCGTAAGATACCAGGTAATCAAAGTCTTTAATTTTATATCCGTTGCTAAAAGCAGTATGTTTTGTGCTGAAGGAGCCAAATTTGTTATAAAGCTGGGTGCGCATTTTTTCCGTGCCGGCCTTGGTGATGATATTGATTACTCCTCCGATTGCGTTTGCCCCGTAAATGCTGCTGGCCGGGCCGCGCAATACCTCTATCCTTTCAATATTAGAAAGCGGGATTTGGTTGAAATCCGTTTCGCCGTCGCGGGGCGTATTTACCGGCCGGCCATCAATTAAGGTAAGCACCTGTGAGGATGAGGAGCCCCGGGTATGGACCGAGCGCGTGGAGCCGCTGGAGCCGTATTCCAATATATCCACCGACGGCAATAAATCCAGGACTTCGGTAATCTCGTCTGTGGCGGCAGAATTTAAATCTTTATCGGTAATGATGCTGATATTCTGGGTGGAATATTTGTATAGCTGTTCCACCTTGGAGGCGGTGACCACGATTTTTTCTAAATCCAAGTCTTCGGCTAAAACTATTCTTATTGACGCCAACACCAGCAAGGCTAAGGCGCCGCCGAGCTTGCAGATTGTTTTCATCTATATTCCTTAATATCCAGGAACCAGTGTTTCCAGAAACCCTCTTTTAAGACCGGTTCGCTTTTTAATATTTCAATTTTTCTTTTAAAGAGCGGGCCGTCCACTACCAGCGTATGGTATTCGCCGTTTTCTCCGCAGGGGCAGATCCCCTTTTTTTTCAGTTCTTCCACCAGGTTTTTATCCACATAGCGGCCAAGAAATTTCCTGCCCATAATATCCGCCTTGCAGCTGACGATGATAGATTTAAATCCGGCCCTGATGAGCTCATCTACGATATTTTCCGGTGGGTTATTCCACAGAGGTTCCAGGGCGTCAATTTTCAGGTCGGCGCAGACGCGTTCAACCCAGCTATTGTGTTCCAGGAGATAAATGTCGCCAAAGACCATAGCCTTGATATTTTCGCCCTTGAGTTCGTTGACCGCGGCCTTAAATTCCTCCTCGTATTTCTGCATATCCGGGCTGACTTCTTTTTGCACCAGCCCAATCCCGATTAAATCCGCTTGCAGCCGCATTAAACGCGATTCTATGCCATGGAAACAGCCGCGTTTTGATTCCCGCGAGATAAAATTGAGCAGGTATTTTACCTCGTATCCCTGTTGGATGGCCTTATAACAGGCCAGGCAGCTGTCTTTACCGCCGCTCCACGAAGATATAGCGCTTAACTTATTCATCCCCCATCCTTTAGCACCGTTTGCAAATCCAAAGCAGTACCGCGCTACCCGATTAAGTTTGAAAACGGTGCTAATATAATAATACTGAGTAGTTCGGTTAATTCTACGGTCGCGCCTAATGTGTCGCCGGTTATCCCGCCGATTTTTTCCTGTGTAAATTTTACGCCTGAATAAACGCAGCCGGCTATAATTAACAGCGTAATTAACCCTTCAATCCGCCATATTGCGGCTGCCAGGGCGGCAGTTATCAACAAGGATAGCAGGAATATCTTTAAATTCATTCCCTGGATAAAGGCCTTGGCCTTGCCCTCTTCGCGGGCATACCCCGATAGAAACATCGCCCAGACCGTGGACCAGCGGCTGAATACGCACATAAGGAGCAGCGCGGTTATTTTTAAAGAGCCGCCTAATGAATAAAGCAGGCCGATCTTCAGTAGTATAACGCTGATGAGGGATAATGCCCCCATTGTCCCGATACGGGGTTCGCGCATAATCGCCAGGGCCTCGTCTTTTGATTTCCCGCTGCAAAAGGCATCAACAGTATCAGCCAGGCCGTCCAGGTGCATTCCGCCGGTCAACGCTATCAAAGAGACCACCAGGATTATGTTTGTGGCCAAGCGCGGGAAACCCAAGAGCAATAGAAAATAGTTTTCGCCGGCCAGAATTATCCCCAAGATTAATCCTGCTAATGGAAAATATATCATTGCCCGCGCCATTTGTTTTTGCTGGATATTTTTAAATTTGATAGGAATAATCGTTAAAAATTGTAAGGCAAGGAAAAAACTTTTCATAGTTTGGTACTTTCTGACACGCCGGCGCTTTTAAAGGTCGCCATCTGGTTAAGGATTTTAACTGCCGCCTCTGCGAGGCTGATTCCTAAAGCAGCGCCAGTGCCTTCTCCCAGGCGTAAATTTAAATCTAAAAGCGGCCTCAGGCCGAGGCAGCCTAAGATAAATTTATGGCCTTTTTCCACGGAAGAGTGGCTGGCAATAAGATAATTTTTTATTTTGGGCTGGA
>VGKK01000049.1 GCA_016867095.1 Candidatus Omnitrophota bacterium
GGCCGCGGCTTTTTTAGATAGCGCCTTATTTAAGGGCAATAAGCTGGGGATTAATCCGGAGAAAATCTACTGGCGCAGGGTAATGGATGTTAGCGACCGCGCGCTGAGGAACATTAGAATCGGCCTAGGCGCCAAAGAAGACGGCATCCCGCGCGACAGCGGGTTTGATATCACCGCAGCCTCCGAGATTATGGCGATTTTAGCATTAAGCCGCGATTTAAAAGACCTGCGCCGCAGGCTGGGCCAGGTGGCGCTGGCAGATAACTTTTCCGGCGCGCCAATAACAGCGGAGGATTTAAAAGTTGCCGGCAGTATGGCCGCGCTTTTAAAGGACGCGCTTAAGCCAAACCTGATTCAGACTATTGAAAATACGCCCTGCTTTGTGCATACCGGGCCTTTTGGCAATATCGCCCACGGCAATAATTCCATTTTAGCCGATAGAATTGCCCTGGCTTTTTCAGATTATGCGGTCACCGAGGCGGGTTTTGGCGCGGATTGCGGAGCGGAGAAGTTCTTTGATATTAAATGCCGGATAGGCGGTCTGAAGCCGGACGCGGCAGTAATAGTTTGCTCCATCAGGGCGCTAAAGGCCCACAGCGGGAAGTTTAAAGTTACCGCCGGTATGCCGCCTGATACCTGCATAGACAAGGAAGATATTCCCGCGATAGCAGCGGGGATTTGTAATTTAGAAAAGCAGATTAATAATGTGCGGCAGTTTGGCGTTCCGGTGGTCGTGGCCATCAATAAATTTTCCTGCGACAGCGATAAAGAGCTGGATTTTGTGGCGCAGAAGGCCAGGGAATTCGGCGCGGATGACTGCTGTGTCAGCCAGGTCTGGGAAAAGGGCGGCCGCGGCGGCCTGGAATTAGCCAAAAGCGTTATCCGCGCGGCGCAGGGGTTGAGTAATTTCCAGTTTCTTTACCCGCTGGATATCCCGATAAAAGAAAAAATCAGGATTATCGCCGCTAAAATTTACGGCGCTAAAGACGTAGAGTATGCCGAGCCGGCAGAAAATAAAATCCGGCTTTATACCGAGCGCGGCTGGGATAAGTTGCCTGTTTGTATGGCTAAGACGCATTTGTCCCTGTCGCACGACCCCGGCCTTAAGGGCTGCCCAAAGGATTTTATCCTGCCGGTCAGGGATATCTACGCTTCTGTCGGCGCGGGATTCTTATACCCGCTCTGCGGCACGCTGCGCACTATGCCCGGGCTTCCCAGCCATCCCGCAGGCGAGAATATTGATATTGACCAAGAGGGAAATATTACAGGATTATTTTAAACCGTAAACAAGCGAGGCAGCAGGATGTTAAAAATGAGTATCGGAATATCAGATGACCAGAACGAGATTATCAGAGAAACAGATTATCAGAAAGAACGCGTAATTTCTCCGTTTCTGGTATTCTAATAATCTGATGCTCTCGCTCTGATATTCCGATAATCTGATGTTCGCAATTAACGAGAGATATAGCACATATTATACGGAGGGTTATAAGCGTGAGCTACAAACAGGAAAGCATAAAGAAATACCTGGATGACTTGGCGGCGAAAATGCCCGCGCCGGGCGGCGGTTCAGCCGCGGCGCTGTCCGCGGCAATGGGCGCGTCTTTAATCAGCATGGTGCTTAATTTTACCGTCGGAAAGCCCAAATACGCCCAATACGAAAAGGAATTGCGCGAAATTTTAGAAAAATCCGAGCAGTTAAGGAATGAATTTTTGCGCCTGGTGGATTTGGATGTGACGGCTTATAAATCCAAGAATATCCGGGACGCCCTGGATGTCCCCTTTATGGTGGCGCGCCTGTGTTTTGAGGGAATAAAATTATGCCCGGCCTTGATAAAAAAAGGGAATGTCAATCTTATCAGCGATGTGGCGGTGGCGGCGATTCTCTTGGAGGCGGGTTTTAGCAGCGCCAGGTTTAACGTGGAGATAAACCTGAAGATGCTGAAGGACAAAAAATTGACCCAGTCCATTACTAAAGAATTATCAAGCAAAGAAAAGCTCATTAAAAAGACCAGGCTAAGTATGGAGGTTAAGGTAAATGAAATTATTAGAGGGTAAGCCCATCGCGGAAAAGATCAAAGAAGAAATAAAGCAACGGGTAAGTTCGTTCGCCAATAAGCCGGTCTTGGCCAGTATTATGGTAGGAGAGAATGCCGGCGCAGCCAGTTATGTAAAATCGCAAGGCCGGGCCGCGGACAATTTAGGGATTACTTATCAGCTGCATAGATTAGCCCCGGATATTTCCGAGGCAGAGCTGGTAAAGTTTGTGCAGAAATTAAATTCCGACAAATCCGTCAACGGCATTATTATCCAGATGCCGCTTCCCGCGCAAATTGACTACAAAAAAATCAGCCAGCATATCGCGCCGGAAAAAGACATTGAAGGGATGCACCCTGCTAATATGGGCAAGATTGCCTTTGGCACTTTGACTTCGCTCAGTGCCAATGGTGAGCGTAGTCGAACCATTGGCCAGGCTAAAATTTTGCCCTGCACGCCGGCAGCGGTGATGGAATTATTGAATGCTACGGGCGTAGATTTATACGGTAAGGAAGTGGTGGTGGTCGGCCACAGCGAAATTGTGGGCAAGCCCCTGGCGCTTTTATTACTGGATAAATTCGCCACGGTTACTGTCTGCCATATCGGCACCAGCAAGGCCGGCAAATTAGAAGAGCACGTCCGAAAAGCCGAAGTCTTGATTGTGGCAGTAGGTAAAGCCCGGCTGATTAAAGGCGAGTGGGTTAAAGAGGGAGCGATTGTCATTGATGTGGGCATAAACCGCGTGGCGGATGATATTGTCGGGGATGTGGAGTTTGAGGAGGCGGCAAAGCGCGCCGCGTTTATTACGCCGGTTCCCGGCGGCGTCGGCCCCCTCACCGTCACTATGCTGATGCGTAACCTCGTTGAGGCGGCGAAACTTCAGCAATAATGTTCTTTTAAATTTTTTGCGGGTCCTGCTGGTTTATGCCTCTGTCCAAGGTTTCTCGCTAGTCGATTTTTTTAACGCCAATGTTCTTTCGCAGCCGCCGAGCTGCGAAAGACCTTTTGCGGCCCGAAGGGTAAAATCGAACTAGCGAGAAATCCGACAGGGGCATTAAAGTTGTGAGGAACAAGACACGACAGGATTATCCTGGAGCTGTAGGAGTTTAAATGTATGAATATAAAAGTAAAAAAAATAGATAGCGGGGAAAAAATTCAGCGTGAAATTTTAAGAAAGTTCTCTGGAGAAAAAAGAGTATACCTGGGCGCAGAGTTATATGAAATGGTTAGCCAGTTGATTAAAGACGGCCTGCGTAGCCGTCACTCTGGCGAAGAAAAAGAAATAGAGAGTAAAACTAAAGAAATCCTTGCCCCATGGTCCAAGAAGACGCACTAAAGCCGGTAATTAAATTATTAAATACCCTAAAGATTCCCTATATGTTAGTAGGGGGTATTGCGGTAAATTATTATTCCGTGCCACGGCTTACGCATGATGCGGATTTAGTAATTCGGATACAGCCTAAATACATTGACGATTTATGCAAGTCCTTAGAAGGTAACTATTATACGGATAGCGAGATGATAAAAGAAGCATTGGTTTCTTCCGGACAATTTAATTTTATTCACCTTGATACGGGTTTTAAGATTGATTTTTGGATATTGCAAAAGGACGCCTATAGCCAATTACAGTTTTCTCGGCGTATTCATGGAAAGATATTTGGCCAAGATGCGTTTATGATCTCTCCCGAAGATTTAATATTGTTAAAGATATCTTGGTTTAAGGAATCAGATATACAGAAACATTTTTTAGATGCCGTTGGCATATATCGTATGCAAAGAGAGACTTTGGATGTTGATTATTTACATAACCATGCGCAAGAAATGAAGTTAATAGACTCTTTGCAGAAATTAGAGAAAGAAGCTAGTTTATGAACCAAAGGATGTAAGATGACCTTTAAAGAAAAATTGCAGGCAGGGAAGTTTTTGGTGACGTCGGAGATTGGGCCGCCGAAGGGGATTGAGACTAAGGTGTTCCTGGAGGACGCCGAGCTTATCCGCGGCCGGGTGGACGCGATTAATGTCACGGATTTACAGAGCTCGGTAATGCGCCTGGGGTCTTTGGCGGTATGCAGTTTATTAAAACAAAAGGGCTTTGAGCCGATATTTCAGGTGACCTGTCGCGACCGCAACCGCCTGGCCTTACAGTCGGATATTTTATCCGCGGCAGCGTTAGGCATTGAAAACCTCTTGATTTTGACCGGCGACCATACTACAATGGGCGACCATCCGGAGGCAAAACCTGTCTTTGACCTGGATTCAGCGCAGCTTTTGGAAGTGGTGCGCCAGCTGCAGGCCGGCACGGATATGAAAGGAAATAAATTGGAGGGAGCAGCGCCAAAATTCTGCGTGGGCGCGGTAGTAAATCCCGGCGCAGACCCTGTTGAGCCGCAGATCTTAAAGATGGAGAAAAAAATCGCTGCCGGCGCGGAGTTCTTTCAAACCCAGGCCATTTATGATATAAAGGTATTTGAGAATTTCTTAAGCAAGATTAAGCATTTAAAGACGACGATATTAGGCGGCATTGTTTTATTAAAATCCGCGGGCATGGCCAAATATATGAACGCCAATGTTGCCGGCGTGTTTGTGCCGGACAACCTGATTAAGGAAATGCAGGAGACAAAAGACAAGCAGGCCAGGTCAGTGGAAATCGCCGCAAGATTAATCAAGGAATTAAAACCAATGTGCTCTGGGATCCATATTATGCCTATCGGCTGGGATAAGGTGGTGCCAAGGGTAATAGAGGCGTCTGGGTTATAGAATTAAGAATAATTATGAATGGATAAATTCCAATATACAATACACAAATTACAAACAATACCGAATACCAAAATTACAATGACCAAAACCCTTTGGGTCATTTGGTAATTGGGATTTTGGATTTGTTTGTGATTTGTAATTTGTGATTTGTAATTTTCATATTATTTTAATTATTTATAAAGACTATGCCTAGAAAAGTAGTGATTATCGGAAATTCGGCGGCAGGTTTTTCCTGCGCGCAATATCTGGCGGAAAACGCCAAAGACACCGAGGTTACGGTGATTACGCGGGAGAGCCACCCGGCCTACCGCAAAAACAGGTTAATGGAAATCCTCTCCGGCCAGGCCACGGAAGAAGAGGAGCTGTATTTATTCCCGCCGGATTATTACGAGAAAAACCGGATAAAATTAATAAATAACGCCCAGGTGGCGCGCGTGGATACGCGCAGGCGCAACCTTACTTTTAAGGACAACAGCAAAATTGCCTATGATATTTTAGTTATCGCCACCGGCGAGCGGGTGGATATCTCGGATATACCGGGGGATAATAAAGACGGCGTATTCATTTTTAACAGCCTGCAAGACGCCAAAAATATCCGCCAGCGGATCAGCCTGGTGGATACTGCCTGCGTTGTCGGCGCGCCGGTTTTAGCCCGCCAGATCGCCGAGGCAATCGCTGGCAGCAAGCGGCACATCAAGATTATCAGCACGCCCAGGCCGCGGGATTTTTCTGATAACGAGGCGCTGGAATGGATTGACGGCCCCACCCCCAGAGAAATTATCGGCGAGGGCGCGGAGCTTAAGGCGGTAAAGCTAGCCAGCGGCAAAATTATCGGCACGCCTGTGGTTATCTTTACGGGTTTATATAAGCCGAACAGCGAATTTTTGAAAGAGAGCGATATTTTTCTTTCCGGAGGTTATATTGTCGTGGATGATAATTTTCTTACTTCAGCGCCGGATACCTATGCCTGCGGAAGCGTCTGCCGCAAGAAAAATGTTGCGCCGGCAGAAAAGAATTGGGATTTAGCGGGAGAGGAAGGTATGCGCGTGGCTAAACATATTATTAATCCGACAGAAGAAAGGACTGCTGCTATGCCCGGACCGGAGCTTTTAATTGAATTGGGCGAGAAAGGCACCAGCGCTGTTTGCGGCCTGGCGCGTTCAGTGATTGAAAAGGCGATTGCGGAAAAAGGCAAGGATGCCGCGGTGAGTTTTCCTGAGACTAATTATTTCTTTCCTTTAGCCAATGCCCTTTTGAATATGGAAACCAAGACTCTTGGCGGCTGCCTTTTAGCGCTGGAGCAGGCTGAGGGCCTGGCTAAAGGCGTGGCTACCAAAAGCGGATTGAATATCCCGCTGATGGGAGGCATTTTTAATAAAGGTATTGCCACGCTTTTATGCGAGGAACTGGTTGCCGGAGTTTTGACGGCGCAAGGCGCGCACCCAAAAGGCGGAATCGGTTTTATCCCGGATAAAATCCTGCGCTCATTAGGCCTGCAGCTGGTTGACGGCCGCATTGCCGGTATTGCCGTGATTTTAGGCCCGGCAAAGGACGAAGAGAGCGCGGTCAATCTTATCCGTTCCTTTCAGTCAAAGAGCATTGTCGCGGTCCTGGCAGGAAATATCAACGGCAAAACCTTTGCCCAGCAATTAGAGGCAAAAGGCGTGGAAATGGGCCTGGAGAATTATATTGTGCCGTTAGGCGAGGATTATTTATCCGCTATTTACGCGGTGAATTTCGCGGTGCGCGCCCCGCTTATCTTCGGCGGGTTAAAGGCCGGGCAATGGGAGAAAATCGCCGATTATATCCGTAACCGCGTGCCGGCGTTTGTCTTACTTTTGGGCCATGTTGATGAGATTATCGTGGCTACCGGCCTGGGTGTATTGAGCGTGGGCATCCCGATTATTACGGACTTAGAAGTGCCGCAGTTAGGCAAGTTGGAGACTACGCTTTACGAGGCGCTGGTTACAGAAAAAGATTACGCAAAGCTCGCGGAGCGCTGTATCTTGACCCGCGGCATTAAAATCAGGGTAGCCCAGGTGAATGTGCCGGTTCCTTATGCCGCGGCCTTTGAGGGGGAGAGGGTAAGAAAAGAGCAGCTGCATGTGGAATTCGGCGGCAAGGCCAACAATGCCTTTGAGTATTTGGCGGCGAAGAATTCAGATGAGGTTTCCGACGGCAAGGTGGAATTATTCGGCCCGGATATTGACCGCCTGGAGGGGACAAAGAAGGCGATGCCCCTGGCGATTATCGTGGAGGTTTATGGCCGCAAGATGCAAAAGGATTTTGAGCCTATCCTGGAGCGCCAAATCCACCGTTTTATAAATTATGCTATGGGCCTAATGCATATCGGCCAGCGGGATATGAACTGGATTAGGATATCCAATGACGCCTTTAGTAAGGGCTTCCGGTTGAAAGATATCGGCGTAATTTTGCACGCTATGCTGCACCAGGAATATAGCGCGATTGTGGATAAGGTCCAGGTAAAACTTTATACCCAGGAAGAAGATATTGCCAAACTCCTGCCGCAGGCAAAAAAGGCCTTTGACGAGCGCGATGAGCGCATGGCCGGGATGACTGATGAAAGCGCGGATACCTTTTACAGCTGCGCCCTTTGCCAGAGTTTCGCGCCTAACCACGTGTGTATGATTACCCCGGAGCGCCTGGGTTTATGCGGGGCGTATTCCTGGCTGGATGGCAAGGCCTCTTATGAAATTACCCCTACCGGGCCGAACCAGCCGGTATTAAAGGGAGAACTGCTGGACGCCAAGTTAGGCCAGTGGAAGAATATCAACGAATTT
>VGKK01000050.1 GCA_016867095.1 Candidatus Omnitrophota bacterium
CTCGGTATGCCGCTTTCTGCGGCAACACCCGAGCTTATCGGAAAGCTCGGTATGCCGCTTTCTGCGGCAACACCCGAGCTTATCGGAAAGCTCGGTATGCCGCTTTCTGCGGCAACACCCGAGCTTATCGGAAAGCTCGGTATGCCGCCTTCTGCGGCAAGTGCGACATAAGTTATCAGTGCGAATTAACCCAGCACTAATTTTTATAAACCCTTATCTCTATCTCATAGGGATTGATGCCAATGCAGCCCATATGAGTTAACTTAAGCGTTTCATAAAATTAGTGCTGGGTAAGCTCAGCCACAAACTTACGTTCACTTCGTTCCGTAAGTTTGGGCTTCGTTAAATTTTATTACCGGCTCCTTAAACCGTAAGTCAATATATTTGATATTCACCAGGTCATTTCTTGCCTGGCTGATCAGGTGCGCCAGGATGTTGATTTTATCCCTGATGTTATTGGTATCCAGCTTGATTTCTAATTCCTTCACCGGGGCCTGCGCCTGCGCCCTGGGATAAGCCGGCAGCAAAAACGGGAAAATCAGAGAAAATGACGCGTTGTTCAGCGCGGCCACATCAATTTTCTTAATGTTATAATTTCTTAAAAACCGGTTAAACCTAAGCTCCTTTATGATATTCAGGGCGGCGGTCAATTCCTTAATATTATACCTGGTCCCGGCCCTGGGGCCAAAAATCTTTGTCTCCAGCCCCAGAATGACCGGCAGGTCCTGAGGCTGCAGTCCTTGTGTAGCGGTAAATATTACCCCCTCTTTGTCCACAAAGAAATAACGGTACAGCTTTATAGCCGCCACAGGGCTGCGTTTGACAAAATCCACGAATATGCGGTCGGGCAAAACTTTTACCAGCCTGATTTTGTAAAAATTAGGGTAATGTTGCGTTATATATTCCGACTCGCTACGCACATTCACGCTGAATATATTCCTGCCTTTTAGGTAAGAAAGGTCGGCTACGCGCTCCTCTTTAAAAACTATCTCCTTAATTTTAAAATAATCGCAGGTCCGCAGAAATTTAGCGCAAGAACCGTAAATAAACAATACGCCTGCTAAAATTACCGCCGCAAAGATTACTAATTTAACCGGAAAATTAAACCTTGTTTTTCGCATCCCGTTAGAATTAATTTTATGAGCCCCGTAGAAAGAATTCTAACGGGACGCATACGCCAACTCAATTAAGCCCAGGCACAGCCTGGTAAAATCTATGCCCACGGCCCTGGCTGCCTTAGGCAATAAACTGGTTTGGGTCATGCCGGGAATAGTATTCAACTCTAATATATAAGCTATATTATCGTTATTTAAAATTATATCCGCGCGGGAACAGCCCGCGCACCCCAAAAACCGGTGCGCGGAGAGGGCGGTGGCTTGCAACTTCTGGGCAACTTCTTTGTCCAACTCAGCAGGCACGATATATTCCGTCATTCCGGCCTGATATTTAGCCTCGTAATCAAAGAATCTTCTCTTCGTTACTATCTCTACTACCGGCAAAGGCCGCTCATCCAATATCCCCACGGTAACTTCCCTGCCTTTGATATACTCTTCAATAATTACTCTCCGGTCAAACGTAAACGCCAAATCTACCGCTTTCTCCAGGCCTTTTTTTGTATCTACCATAGACAGGCCTATGCTGGAACCGTGCGTCGCGGGCTTTACTACTAAAGGCAGGGACAGATTATTGGTTATCCTGCGGCCCTGGCGGTAAGTATCCCATTCTAAGACATTACACGCCGGAACGCTCAATCCATTGTCCTGAAAGATGCGGCGCGCAGCCACCTTATCCATCGCCAAGCGGCTGGCTTTTGCCCCTGAGCCGGTATAGGGAATCTCCAGGCCGTCTAAAATTTCCTGTATCTGGCCGTCTTCTCCAAAACGGCCATGCAAAGCCAGGAACGCGCAATCTATCCGGGAAGATTTAAGCAAAGAAATATTCTCCGCTATATCATCCGTCTTGATATCAATGGCCACCGCCTCCAGGCCTGACTGCGCCAGGGCCTGATGCACTGCCTGGCCTGATTTGAGCGAAATCTCCCGCTCGCTGGACGGCCCGCCCATTAAAACGCCTACCCTGCCAAATTTATCCTGCGCCTTACGTTCTATTGCCATATATTTATTTCCGGCTCTAAAGTAATATTAAATTTTTTCTTCACCTCTGCCCTTGCCAAATCCATCAGCCTTAAAACATCCCTTGCCCGGGCAGCCCCCAGATTTAAGATGAAATTCGCGTGCCTGCCGCAAATAGAGGCGCCGCCGATTCTCTTACCTTTTAACCCGCATAAATCTATCAATCTTCCCGCGGACAGGCCCTGATGATTCTTAAAGACACACCCGGCTGAAGGCCGCCGGTTATCCTGCGCGGCCCGGCGAAGCCGCAGGTAATTTTCTATTCTCTCCTTAACTTGCCGCTTATCCGCCTTAGTTAACCTTAAGCGGGCATTTAAAATTATATATTTTGCCAAGCCGCTGCTGCGATAACCGAATTTTATCTCTTTTTTCTTCAGGGTCGTTATCTTACCATTATAATCCATTACGCGCACATCTTCCACTAAATCCGCGATATTCTTTTGCGGTATTCCGGCGTTCATGGCCAAGGCCCCGCCTAAAGTCCCGGGTATGCCGGCCAGGAACTCCAGGCCTGCCAGGCCCCTCTGCCGGCACAGGCTCAGCAAGCGGCTTAAAGTTACGCCGCTGGCTACCGTAAGATTATTATTCCGGCCGGATATTTTTTTAAAAACCGTCGCGGCCAAACGCAGCACCGCCGCCTCCAGGCCCTGGTCAGCCGCCAGGATATTGCTGCCTGCCCCGATTACTAAAACAGGTATCTTATATCTTTTGGCGGCCTTAAGCAACAGTTTTAATTGGCGGATGTCCCTGGGCTCAAGATAATATTTAGCCGGGCCGCCGATTTTAAAAGTAGTATGCCTGCGCATTGGCTCCCGAAATTTAATTTTGCCTTTTATGGCCTTGAAAACATTATCTGCAACCATTTTAACGGGGAACAGGAGCGGACTTTTTCAAGGTATCCGCCAATTCATCGCAGGTCCTGGTGATATCGCCCGCGCCCAAGGTAACCACTAAATCTCCCGGCTCTATAATTTTCAAAATACCGCGGACAATCTCTTCTTTGGGCAAAAGAGCTAGGGGCTTATCCGGGCTGTATTCTTTTATTTTGTCATACAATAATTTAGCGCTCACCCCTGCCAAAGGAGGCTCGCTGGCCGAATAGATATCTGTAACAATCAGGTAATCGGCTAAGGCAAAACACCTCCCGAATTCATCCAAAAGTAATTTTGTGCGCGTATAGCGGTGGGGCTGAAACACGGCGATGATTCTCCTTTTTAAGTTACTGACTGCCGCCAGCGTGGCTTTTATTTCCGTGGGGTGGTGCGCGTAATCATCAAGCACTAAATAATCCTTATCCTGGAATTTAATCTCCATACGGCGGCAGGCCCCCTGATAGTTGGCCAGGGCATTTTTGATGACGGCCGGGTTAATCTTCAATTCCAGCCCCAGCGCAATCACCGAAAGGGCGTTGGAAATATTGTGGCTGCCGCCCAAATTAAGGCGGAATCTTCCGATAGATTCCCCCCGATAAAAACAGTCAAATTCAGAAACCAGGCCATTTATTTCAATATTGCCGGCGCGGATATCGGCGTTATCGCTCAAGCCGAATAATACGGACCTGCCCTTATAGCCCTTTAAAATATCCCTTAAATTCGCGTCGTCGTAGCAGCAGAATACGCACCCGCCAGGCTCTGTCTTATGGATAAATTCCTTAAAGGCGCTGATGGCGCCGGCAAAGTCTTTATAATAATCCAGGTGCTCGCGGTCTATGTTGGTAATAATAGAGTAGCGGGGCGTATAATACAAGAAAGAGCCGTCTGATTCATCCGCCTCGGCGACAAAAAATTTACCCGCGCCCATAGAGGCGTTGTTGGCGATGTTTCTTAAAATTCCGCCCACGGCCACAGTAGGAGAAAGCCCTGCCTCCAATAAAAGACAGGATATCAAGGAGGCGGTAGTGGTCTTGCCGTGGCTGCCCGTAATTGTAATCACGGCCTGCTCTTTCATCAGCTGCGCCAGCGCCTGCGCCCGTTTTACTAAAGGCAAGCCTCCTCTTTTGGCGGCCTGCATTTCCGGGTTGCCTTCTTTAATCGCCGATGAATAAATCACCAAATCCGCGCCCTTAATATTTAAGGGGTGGTGGCCGATAAAAATAGAGGCCCCCATTATTTCCAGTTCCCGCGTAAGCTTACTTTCTTTTAAATCCGAACCGCTGACGCGTCTGCCCTGGCCCAAAAGCAGCTTGGCTATCCCGCTCATTCCGATGCCGCCGATACCGATCAAGTGATAATGCATTTTTATCGCTCCGTCAAAGATTCTTTCCAGGCGCGGCTTAAGCTATCCACATTCATAAA
Source organism: Candidatus Omnitrophota bacterium (assembly GCA_016867095.1). Taxonomy (GTDB): domain Bacteria; phylum Omnitrophota; class Gorgyraeia; order Gygaellales; family Profunditerraquicolaceae; genus VGKK01. Next base: position 4,427 of record VGKK01000050.1, read on the forward strand.
AGGATATGCGGACCTGATGGCCTTATCCAGGTCCTCCTTGTCCCTGAGGTTCTGGCAGAAAAAGACAAAATTATCTATATCAAATTCATTGATTAAAAAATCAACGGCGCTTAACGATTCAGCGTAAAAAAGATTCACTTCTTCCGCGTCCTTGGCTGTCGGCGGGGAAAAATTAGCCAGTTTTCTTAAATCCATAAAGGCGCCGTCTTCCACTGCTTTTTTGGCTATTCTCCTGGCCGTGGCGCGCCTGAATTTCTCCTGGTAAGAAGCCACGCCCTCATCCAGCCAGATGGGGACCGCGTTGTTATTGAAACCGACAAATTCCCTGAAGATGATATGGCCCATCTCATGAGGCAGGACGGTATCAAAGAAACCCGGGGCTTCGGTAAATGTCTTGATGATTTTACTTCTCGCTATCGCGCAACCGCCGGACCAGCTGGGCTGGCCAGTGCCCTCCTGATAATCCTGGGCAGTATCATAAATATAAATCTTGGCCCGCTTGTCCCATAGCCAAAAGTCAAAACGGCGGAAGCCCAGATTTTCGGCGATTTCTTCATAATAGTCCTCGGCCCTTTCAATTAAACGGTTTAAAAAATCCTCCTTGGCATTTTTATAATAGACGATAAAATGCGTGCTCCGGGTTATATACCAATCATTGTCCTGGGCTAAGGCGCCGGATAAAGAAAACAGATAAAGTACGCATATCGCGAAAATAATCTTTTTCATTTAAGGGCCTCGGTTACGAGCAAGCCATCCGTTTCCGGTATCGCCATATTGTCATAGCCGGCGCGCATTTTTTTAATCTTTCCCGGCCCGGCTAAAAACTCCTCCAAATCCTGCCGTAAGGTATCTTTATTTAACTCGCTGTCCTTAATCACCACGGCACAGCCCCGGTTTTTTAATCCCTCGGCGTTCGCGGCCTGGTGGCCGTAAGCAAAGGGATAAGGAATAATTATCGCGGGTAACCCAAAAAACATTACCTCTGCCAGAGTAGTCGCTCCTGCCCGGCAGATGACTAAATCCGCGGCGCTATAAGCATATCCTACTTGATTTAAAAAAGCAAACAACCGAAAATTAACATTTAAATCTTTATAACCCTCCTCCAGGAACTTGTAGTCGCCGGACCCGCATAAATGGATAAGCTGTAGCCTGGCCTTATCCCGCATGCCGGATATCGCCCCCAAAAGTTCCAGGTTAATCTTATGGCTGCCCGCGCTCCCTCCCATCGCCAAGAGCGTGAATTTATCCGGGGCCAGGCCAAAAAAGGCCAAGGCCTTATCCTTTTCCATCCGCTTTAATCCTTTCCGGATGGGATTGCCGGTAAAAACTACTTTTCCAGAAGAGCCTTTAAAAAAATCCCTGCTCTCCTGAAAAGAAACAGCGATTTTATCGCTGAATTTCGCCAAAAGCCGGTTGGCCCTGCCGGGCAGGACATTCTGTTCGTGGATAACCGTTTTTATCCTGAAAAACCACGCCCATAAAACCACCGGCACCGAAGCTATACTGCCAAAGCCCACCACGACATCAGGACGAAATTTCAAAATTAAAATCAGGCTCTGCCAGGCTCCCCTGAAGAACCTTAACAGCGCGAAAAAACTTTCCGGGTTAAGCCCCGGGTTAACCGCCCAGATACTGATATAGCTGACATTATAGCCATCGGGTATTATGCCGGTTCCCAAAACCTTTTCCGGCAATACCAAGAGCGCGCTCGCATCTCTATGTTTATCTTTTAAGCTGTCTAAAAAACTTAAGGCCGGAAAGATATGCCCGCCGCTTGCGCCTGTAACCGCCAAAACCTTCATAATATTTTCGGGAGAATTTATTTTAAAGTTATTCAAGCACTAAATCTTTTTCGATAATGAGTGCCTTCTTTCGTGTAAAGTGTAATGTGTAATGCGGGTGTAATGTATCTATGTGTAATGAAAAGAGGAACGGGAACTAATAATAGCACTATGTTTTCCCATTAAACAATACACCAACGTTAAACATTACACAATTAACATTACACAATTAACATTACACAATTTCAAGGGTATTCTCCGGTGCGCGCGATATTTATCAATATGCCTACGCTGACCATATCAAAAACAAAGGAAGAACCGCCGTAGCTTATGAAGGGAAGCGGCAGGCCCTTAGTGGGCAGGATACCGCAGGAAACCCCGATATTTATCGCCGCCTTCAGGCAAAACATTAAAACCAAACCCAGGCTTAAAAAATAACTGAACTTGTCGGGCGCGTTTCTGATAATCTTGACGCCCTGCTGGATAAAGATGATAAACAATATGATTATGCCTATGGTGCCCAAAAGGCCCAATTCCTCACCGATGATGGAAAAAATAAAATCGGTATGCGCCGCCGGAAGGTAAAATAATTTCTGCTTGGAATGCCCCAGGCCCTGCCCGAAAATCCCGCCTGAACCCAAGGCAATCTGCGATTGAATAATCTGAAAGCCGCTGCCCTTGGGGTCCAGCCAGGGATTTAAAAACGCCAGAATCCGCATCCTGCGGTAGGCAACGCTGAATATCAACAGGTAAAGCGCGGGCAGGCTGGCTAATATGGTGGATAAAAGATAAACCGGCCTGGTGCCAGCGACAAAAAGCATAATAAACACCACAATCCCTAATGCCAGGGTAGTCCCCAAATCCGGCTGCAACAGGATTAATAACGAAACTATCCCTAAAACAGTTATCGCCGGCAAAAACCCTTTTAAGAAAGTCCTAATCTCTTCCTGCTTGCGGCTGATAAAATCCGCCAGATAAATCACCATCGCCAGGTTAGCGAATTCCGAGGGCTGGAAACTGATGAATTTAAACCTGAACCAGCGCCTTGCCCCGGCTACCTCCCGGCCTACTCCGGGTATTAAAACCAGGATTAACAATAATATTGACGCGATAAGCATAGGCCTGGCCCATCTCTTTAAACTCTTGTAATCTATAATCATCATCAAAAAAGCCAGGAATACCCCGATAATAAAAAAGGAAAGGTGCCGCTTTAAGAAAAAAAGGCCGTCTTTATAATTTTGCCAGGCGTAGATGCTGGAGGCGCTGTAAATCATCACTATGCCGACGGCGATTAAAATAACGGTGACGCTAAAGATATTTAAT
>VGKK01000051.1 GCA_016867095.1 Candidatus Omnitrophota bacterium
AATCCCAATATTTACCCGCCAGAGGAATATCAAAAGAGAAGGATGGGGGTTGTTGCTTTAAGCGGCGCGGATAAGATTGAGGTGATTTTCCCCGAATATATCCCTTCTGAATTTTTAAGCGCGGTGGGAGAAGAAAAAACTAGGCCCAAGAGGTGCCTTTTGTGCTGGTCTTTACGCCTGGCCAGGACCGCCCAGTTCGCCAAAGAGAATAAATTTTACGGCTTTTCCACCACTTTACTGGTCAGCCCCTATCAGGACCAGGAGGCGATTAAAAAAATAGGCAGGGAAATTTCAGAAAAAGAAGGCATATTTTTTCATGATGAAGATTTTCGCCCGGGTTTTAAAAAGGCCCATGAGCAGGCCAGGGCAAAAGGCATATATTGCCAGAATTATTGCGGGTGTATGTATTCAATAAGCAGATAACTTACGGAGCTCCGAAAGAGCGACTTAAGTTATAGCGTCTATCATTTATTTGTCTATCAGCGTCTGCAAATTGAACCCAGCACTTATTTTTGTAATTGCACTGGAGTTATGGCTTAAGCGATAGAACGAAGTTATCCCTTGAGTTAACTCAAATGCTTTTTCAAAAATAAGTGCTGGGTCAAATTCAGCCAACAACTTACGTTCACTTGCCGCACAAGAGGCACGCCGGATGTTCAGATACATCCGGGTGTTCGTTCCGTAAGCTGTGGCTTCATTTGATGCTAGAAATCGGCAAAGGCATAATTATCTTTGGGGTTATTTTAATCGGCGTCGGTTTATTATTGACCTTTGCGGGTAAGGCGCCGTTTATTGGAAGGCTGCCCGGGGATATTTATATCCATAAGAAGAACTTCACCTTTTATTTTCCTTTAGCGACTTCCATATTAGTCAGCATTATCCTTTCTTTAATATTTTGGTTATGGTCTCGCCGTTAAAAAAATCCATTACAAGGCTTATTATCCTGGTTGCCGCTTGTTACCTGTTGCCTGTCGCCTGCTATGCGCAGGCGCCGCAATATGTCCGGGTCGCGGTCATACAGGACGCGCCTTTTGTGCGCCTTAAGATAAAAGGCAAGAACTTAAATACCACGGTGACGGCGTATAAATACGGAATTTTAATGGGCGATAGGGCGGTCCGCTCGGATAAGTTGCTTATTAAATCAGACGGCCCGGACGGCATTATCCTTGGTGGCCGCCTGTTCCGGGGCGATATCCAGTTTATTAAAAAGGACGAGCGGCGCCTTTTAGTGGTCAACTATATTGATTTGGAGGATTATGTTAAGGGCATTTTGTATAATGAGGCGTCGCATTACTGGCCGATGGAGGCCTTAAAGGCGCAGGCGATAGTCAGCCGCACCTACGCGGTTTATCAAATGCGGCAAAACAGGCCTAGAGACTATGATGTGACCGCGGATATTTATTCCCAGGTTTATGGCGGGCGCGCCTCTGAGCGCTACCGGACAAATAAGGCGGTGGATGAGACTAGGGGCAAAATACTCGCTTATCAGGACAGGGCCTTGCCCGCCTATTTTCACGCTACCTGCGGCGGGCATACTGAAGATGCGTCTTTACTCTGGAACATCAATATAGCGCCCCTTAAAGGAGTGGTTTGCGGTTTTTGCCGCCAGTCCCCGCATTTTAACTGGCATAGCGTGTTGAGCTTGGAGGAAATCGCGGAGGCGCTAAACAAAGATAAGTACAGGATAAATAATATCAAAGAAATAAAAATTCTCGGCAGGGATAATTCCGGGCGGATTAGCGATTTACGGGTAATTTCGGCGCAGAAGGAATTCAAGATTTCCGCCAAGGACTTGCGCAATATCCTCGGCCCCAATGTTATCAAGAGCGCTAATTTCCAGGTACAGGTTGCCGGCGGGGACGCGGTGTTTGAGGGCTTTGGCTGGGGCCACGGCGCGGGCCTGTGCCAGTGGGGGGCTTATTTTATGGCTAAACAGGGTTACACTACCGGGGAGATATTGAAACATTATTACCCCGGTTCTGATATTAGGACATTTTGAACATAAAATAATCATGTTAAGGTTATCCGATTTCGATTATACCTTACCCAAAGAATTAATCGCGCAGTATCCTTTAGAAGAACGCGACGCGGCCCGGCTTTTGGTTTTGCGCCGCAAAGACGGTTTAATTGAGCACCGTATTTTTAAGGAGATTACCGGTTATCTGCGCCAGGACGACCTTTTGGTCCTGAATAATACCAGAGTGTTGCCTTGCCGGCTTTGCGGCCGGCGCTTGAGCGGCGGCAGGGTGGAAGCCTTGCTGCTTAACCACAACGGCGGAATGGCTTTTACTTCTTTAATTAAGCCCGGCCGGGTCAAGGTCGGCGAAAAGCTCATTTTTAACGGCGGCCATACCGCCGGCACAGTGACCAGCCGTAATGAAATTACCTTTTCTTGCCCGGATATAGACAGCGTTTATAAATTAGGAGTTATGCCGCTTCCGCCATATATCAAAAGAGATCCGGAGGAATTGGACAAAGATTATTATCAGACCGTTTATGCCAGCAAAGAAGGCGCGGTGGCCGCGCCAACCGCGGGCCTGCATTTTACCGAAGGATTACTGAAAAAGATACGGGCGCTAAAGGTGGAAATAGCGGAGCTTACCTTGCATGTCGGCTACGGCACTTTCCGGCCGGTAAAGTGCGAGGACGTCACCGCCCATAAGATGGAAAAGGAATATTTTGAGATTAGCCGGGAGGCCATTAATCTTTTGGCTGAGGCGCGCCAGAAAAAGGGCCGCGTCTTTGCCGTGGGCACCACCAGCTGCCGGGCATTGGAGGCTTATGCCTCAGGAGAAAGCAAGGGGTATACGGATTTATTCATTTATCCGGGATATAAATTCAGGATGGTGGATGGCTTTTTAACCAATTTTCATCTTCCCCGCACCACGCTATTTATGCTGGTATGCGCCTTTGCCGGAGAAAAGCTCATCAAAAAGGCCTACCAGGAAGCAGTGGACAAAAAGTACAGGTTCTATAGTTACGGCGACGCGATGTTGATTATTTAAAGAATAAAATGCCATTTACCCCGTTAGACTCAGAAAACCCCGTCCCGTTACAAAGAAACTTTGTAACGGGACCCGCTTTTCAAAGAAAACCCCAGCCTTTAGGTCGGAGTCTAACGGGGTTTAGTTTAATTCATCAGGATAAAAATAGCCGGGCGCGGTTAGGCAAATTAAGCCTGGCCCGCGGAGAAATTGACACGCCCTGTTTTATGCCGGTAGGCACCCAGGGCACGGTAAAAACCCTTTCGCCGCAGGAACTGGCAGGCAGCGGCGCGCAGATTATTTTGTCTAACGCCTACCATCTTTTTCTGCGGCCGGGTATGGAAGTGATTAAAAAGGCCGGCGGCCTGCATAATTTTATGAGCTGGCAGGGGCCGATCCTGACCGACAGCGGAGGCTACCAGATTTTCAGCCTGGCGCTTTTAAGGAAGGTAACTGATGAAGGCGTGCAATTCCAGTCGCATATTGACGGGATGAAGCATTTTTTCCAGCCGCAGGATGTAATTCAGATACAAGAGGTATTGGCCTCGGACATAATGATGCCGCTGGATGAATGCGTGCATTATCCTTGCGCCAAAGACCGCGCGGAAGTGGCGATGAAAAGGACGCTTGACTGGGCGCGCCGCTCCAAGGCCGCGGCAAGCGGAAAAGGCCAGCTTTTATTCGCAATAGTGCAGGGCGCCACCTATGAAGATTTACGTCAGGCCTGCGCCGAAAGGCTGCTTGAAATCGGCTTTGACGGTTATGCCTTGGGCGGAATTTCTGTTGGCGAGCCCAGGAACTTACGCTATAATATTGTGGATTTTACCGCGGGTTGCCTGCCAAAAGATGCGCCGCGCTACCTTATGGGCGTGGGCATGCCTGAGGATATTGTTGAAGCAGCCGGATGCGGCATTGATATGTTTGACTGCGTTATCCCTACTCGTTACGGCAGAAACGGCACTGCCTTTACCAGCGCCGGGAAATTAACCGTCAGGAACGCGCCCTACATAGAGGATTTCACGCCTTTGGACGCAAGGTGCGGCTGTTATACCTGCAGGAATTTCAGCCGGGCGTACCTGCGCCATTTATTTAATACCGACGAGACATTGGGCCTGCGCCTGGTTTCCCTGCACAACGTCCATTTTTATCTGGAGCTGATGCGCGGCATTAGAGAGGCCATTCTTGAAGATAGGTTTTTAAACTTCAAGAAAGAATTTTTAAATAGCTATAATTTAAACCCGAAACCCGAATGAACCATGCGAAATAACCAAACACCAAATTACAATCCTTCGACTCGCTATCGCTCGCTCAGGATGGTGAGCAAGGCCAGCCAAGGACTGGCTGAGTCGAACCATAACCAAATAACCAATTTACCAATAACCAAACATAAAGGTTTGGTTATTGGTGGCTTGGATATTGGAATTTATTTAGTGATTGGAAATTGATTATTGGTTATTTCGTGTTTCTAGTTTAATTAATATGAGAATTGATATCATTGCCATTTTTCCTGGAATGTTCGCCCCGATATTAAACGAATCCATCGTCAAGCGGGCGCAGAAAAAGGGCAAAGTCAAAATTTATATTCACGACCTGCGGAGCTATTCTTTGGATAAACACAGGAAGGTGGATGACCGGCCTTTTGGCGGCGGTTCAGGCATGTTGATGCGGCCGGAGCCGATATTTGCCGCGGTAGAGGATGTAAAATCAAAAAGCAAAAATCAAAAAGCAAAAGTTATTCTTTTGTGCCCGCAGGGAGAAAAATTAACGCAAAAATTAGCCAAGAAAATCGCCAAATACCAACACTTGATTTTAATCTGCGGCCATTACGAGGGCGTGGATGAACGGGTAAGGCAGCGTTTAGTGGATGAGGAGGTTTCTATCGGCGATTATGTTTTGACCGGAGGAGAGCTGCCGGCTATGGTCCTGGTGGACGCTGTGGCGCGGCTTTTGCCGGGCGTGCTGGGCGATAAAAATTCCTTGAATTTTGAGTCATTTGAAGATAATCTATTAGAACACCCTCACTATACCAGGCCCGCTAACTTCAGGGGTATGGGTGTCCCGTCGGTTCTTTTATCAGGAGACCACAAGAAAATAGAAAGCTGGAGGGAAAAAGAAGCGCTAAAGAGAACGAAGCAAAAGAGACCCGATTTGTTAGGTTAGGGTAAACTTTTAATTGCGAATATCAGAAAATCAGATTATCAGATAATCCGATACTCGTGGTTAATAATAGCATACGAGTGAGCTATAGCATGAAAGTCTATTCACAGCACGAAATAACCAATAATCAAGATACAAGCACCAAACAAATCTCAATGATCAATAATCAATCACCAAACAAAGCGCTTCATAAACCTATTGTTTGGTTATTGGGATTTGGTTATTGGTCATTGTTTGGTTATTGTTTCTTGGTGTTTGGTTATTCCGCTATTTAACAACACATATTATACCAGGAGGATAAGATGGATAAGATGAAGCTGGTGGAAGCGGATTTTGTCAGGAAAGACATGCCTAAATTTAACGTAGGCGATACGGTAAAAGTCTTGGTGAAGATTCCCGAGGCCCCGGACAAGGTGCGGCTGCACCCGTTTGAGGGCGTGGTCATTGCCAAGCAGGGGAGCGGGATAAGGCAGAGTTTTACCGTGCGCAAAGTCTCTTTCGGCGAAGGTATTGAGCGCGTTTTCCCGCTGTATTCGCCGAGTATTGAGCGTATTGAAGTGGTGCGTTCAGGCAAGGTAAAGCGGGCGAAGCTTTATTACCTGAGAGGCAAAGTCGGCAAGCACGCCACCAAGATTGAAAGCGAGAAAGAAAAAGCCTAAGCAGTGCTTTATTACGAGCGCAAGCTTAAGAAAAAAGGGTATAATTTAATCATCGGCGTAGATGAGGCCGGCCGCGGGCCGCTAGCCGGGCCGGTAGTCGCCGCTGCCGTGACCTTGAATACCTACCGCTTTAAAAATCAGATAGACGATTCTAAAAAATTGACTGCCCGGATCAGGGAAAAGGCTTTTGCGGAGATAATCCAAAAAAGCATTTTTGGCGTCGGCGTAGTCAATGAGGGCGTCATTGACCAGGTGAATATCCTGCAGGCGACGCGCCTGGCAATGAAACAGGCGATTGGCGCGCTGGTGAGGAAAATAAAATCTTCCGAATCCGGCCGCATCCATGTCATTGTGGACGGAAATATGACGCTGGATATTGATTTGCCCTGCACCGGCATTATCGGCGGCGATGCCCGCTCCAAAAGCATTGCCTCGGCCTCTATTTTAGCCAAGGTAATCCGGGACCGCATTATGCGCTTCTATGATAAGATGTACCCGCAATACGGCTTTGGCAGGCATAAGGGTTACCCGACTTCGGCGCACCGCGCCGCGGTAAAAAAATTAGGGCCTTCCTTAATTCATAGAAAGAGTTTTTCCTGTGTCTAGTAATAGTATAAAAGATATTTTTGACAGGGATAAATTGACACGGATATACACGGATAAAATAACGGATACACGCGGATAAAAAGCATTGTCCGTGTAAATCCGTAATAACTCCGTGTGAATCTGTGTTTAGAATAGTTTCTAACTAATGTCTAAAGAGAACTTAGCTTTAAGCGCCAGCGGCGAAGAGGCGGCGGTTGATTTTTTAAAAGGCAGCGGCTATAAGATTATCGCCAGAAATTACCGCACCCGCCTGGGCGAAATAGATATTATTGCCTGCGACAAAGATACCTATTGTTTTATTGAAGTAAAGGCGAGGTACTCTGATAAATTTGGTTTGCCCAGCGAGGCAGTAACCAGGTTTAAACAGCGTCAGATTTCCAAGGCAGCTCTGGCGTTTCTTAAAGAAAAACATCTTCTGGATAAAAAAGCCAGGTTTGACGTGGCTGCGGTGACCTACGCGCAAGGTTTGCCCCGCGTGGAATTAATTAAAGACGCCTTTGAATTAAGCGGAAATTTTATTTATTAAGAGGAGAAGATGCTCTCCGATATAGAAATTGCCCAAAAGGCCGGCAAGGAACCCATAGAAAAAATTGCCGGCAAGTTAAAAATAGGCCGGCAATACCTGATTCCTTACGGCAATTATATTGCCAAAATAGATTTAGCTATCCTGGATAAAATTAAAAATAAACGCCAGGGCAAGTATATCCTGGTGACCGCGATTACTCCCACGCCTTTGGGCGAGGGAAAGACGGTTACTGCCATCGGCCTTTCTATGGCCTTGAATAAATTAGGTAAGCCGGCTTCGGTTTGCCTGCGTCAGCCTTCCCTGGGCCCGGTTTTCGGGATTAAAGGGGGCGCGGCCGGAGGCGGATATTCGCAGGTGCTGCCGATGGAGGATTTTAACCTGCATTTTACCGGCGATACGCACGCCGTGGGCCTGGCGCATAACCTGGCCGCGGCTTTTTTAGATAGCGCCTTATTTAAGGGCAATAAGCTGGGGATTAATCCGGAGAAAATCTACTGGCGCAGGGTAATGGATGTTAGCGACCGCGCGCTGAGGAACATTAGAATCGGCCTGGGCGCCAAAGAAGACGGCATCC
>VGKK01000052.1 GCA_016867095.1 Candidatus Omnitrophota bacterium
AAAGGTGCCGGCATATATTGCTTTCTGACACATCTTGCGTTATCCTGTTAGTCTGTTAGTCTGTTAGCCTGTTCAACGGGCTAACCGGCAACGGACTAACGAAACTACTGTTTTTTATAGAATGATAATGTGGTGTCGCCGTATTTTGCTTGCCTGAATAAACTTAAAACTCCCAGGTTCTCTGGGAGGTTATCTTTCTTAAAATGCTGCACAACCACTAAACCATTGGGCGCTAATATATCATAATCGGAGAGGGTTTGCAAGGTTTTTTTTGCGAGCCCCTGGTAGTACGGGGGGTCTAAAAAGATAATATCAAATTTGCGCTTTTCTTTATGCAAACTGCGGATGGCCTTTTCCGCCTGCCGGGGGTATAAATCACAAGCTATTGCCGCTAAAGAGGCTATGTTCTTCTTAATGGCTAAAAGGCAATCCGGGTTATATTCTACTAAAGTTAAATCTGTCACGCCCCTGGATGAAGCCTCCAGGCCTATGGCCCCGGAGCCAGCAAAGAGCTCCAGGAACGACAACCCCGAGATATCGCCGAGGATATCAAAAAGAGCCTTCCTGACCTTGTCCTGCGTAGGCCGGATGCCTTTAGGCATCTGGATAACTCTACCTTTATATCTGCCGGAAATTATGCGCATATTAACCTACCACCATTAACTTATCATACTCCGGAAACCGCTGCAATAACTTTTCCCTTAACAATCCGTTTGGCCGCGCCTCCAGGCGCGGGTCAAGTTGGACTAATTTAGCTGCCTCTTCCCTTGCCAGCTTCAAGAGCTGCATCTGGGTCAGGGGATTGGCAATTTTCAGCTCGGTAAGCCCGTGCTGGCGCCGGCCGAAGAACTCGCCCGGCCCCCTGATCCGCAAATCCTCTTCGGCTATCTGAAACCCGTCATGGTATTTAACCATCGCTGCCAGGCGCGCCCTTGCCTCCTGGGTCTGGGCATCAGAGATTAAGAGGCAAAAAGATTCTGCCAGGCCCCTGCCTACGCGGCCGCGCAATTGATGCAACTGCGCCAGCCCAAAGCGCTCCGAATGCTCCACAATCATACAGGTAGCGTTAGCAATATCAATCCCCACTTCTAAAACCGTGGTAGAAACCAGGGCGTCCAATTCCCTCTCCTTAAATTTCAACATTACCCGATCCTGCTCCTTTTGCTTTAACCTGCCGTGGATAAGCCCCAGCCTGAACTCTTTAAATTCCCCTGCTGCCAGCTGCGCGTGCATCTTTTTGGCGCCGGCAATATCCAGGGCATAAGACTCCTCAATTACCGGATAAACAATATAAGCCTGATGGCCCTGCCTTAACTGCTCCTTGGCGATGTTGTAGGCGGGCAGCTTATCCTTTTCGCTGAAATGCAGGGTTTTTACCGGCAACCGGCCTGCCGGAAGCTCGGAAATCACGGAAATATCTAAATCTCCGTACAGGGTAATCGCCAGGGTGCGCGGGATAGGCGTTGCCGTCATAATCAAGACATCAGGGTTAGGGCCTTTCTGGGGTAAAAGCGCGCGCTGGCCCACGCCAAATTTATGCTGCTCGTCAATGACCACTAACCCTAAATTCTTAAACTGCACCCCTTGTTCTAATAAGCTGTGCGTGCCAATAACTAAATCTACCTTGCCTTGCTTAATCTCCTGATAAATCCTGTCTTTCTCTTTCTGCGTTGCGCCGCTGGTAAGCAAAATAATTTTTACTTCCCTGTCCTGGTGACCTGGTGACCTGGTGACCTGGTGACTTATTTTGTCGTAATGCTGCCTGGCCAAGACCTCCGTCGGCGCCATAAAGGCCGCCTGGTATCCTCCTTGAACAGCCAAAAGGCTGGCAATAGTTGCCACTACTGTCTTTCCCGAACCTACATCTCCCTGCAACAGGCGCTGCATAGCCTGGGGCCTGGCCATATCTTCTTTTATTTCGGCAATGACTCTTTCCTGGGCCGCGGTTAATTTAAAAGGCAGACGCGCGATAAAACCCTCTGCCAGGGGGCCATCTACCTTATGGGCGATACCCAGCTTTTCTTTCTTCTTCAGCTTGCGCAAGGCCAGCGGCAATTGAAAGAGGAAAAATTCCTCAAAGGCCAGCCTCTGGTAAGCCTGCTTTTTAAGCTCTAAATTATCCGGGAAGTGAATATTGATGATGCTTTTGGCCAGGTTCAAAAAGCTGTTTCTTGAGCGCGCATCATAAGGCAGGAAATCACCAATTCCGGGGAGATATTCGTCCAGCGCTGATTTTACGCATTGGCGCATACTGCGCTGGGTCAGGCCTTCGGGCAAAGAATAAACCGGCACAATCCTGCCGATATTCAGGGATTCGTCCGCGTCGCCGGAAATAATCTCAAATTCCGGAGAACTCATTTGCAGGCGCCCGGCGTATTCCTCTGTCTTGCCGTACAATACCAGGGTAGTGCCTACTTTAAAATAATCCGCCAGATAAGGCTGGTTAAACCAGACACAAAATAGTTTTCCCGTGCCGTCGCCCACAGCCGCCTCAACAATGCTAAACCCCCGCCGCCGGAAAGACTTACGCTCGCCCCTTGCCAGGACCCTGGCCTTTATCGTCTGGTGTTGGCCGGCCTGTAATTTGGAGATGGCAAGAAAATTGGTCCGGTCTTCATAGCGCCGGGGAAAATAGTAGAGCAGGTCCTCTATGGTAGATATGCCGGCCTTATTAAAGGATTTTGCCCTCTTCGGGCCGATGCCCTTTAAATACCGGACAGAGGTACTCAATAACTTTTCCATAACTAAAGGGTAATCTGCGGCTTTTCTGAATCAGATTGGGGCTTTGCCGGTAAAGGAGATTTTTTCTGCGGGGCAGGGGGCTTTCTTTTGCCCGGAGTTACCTCTATTTCAAAGGCCCGGGTAGAATAAGTTTCCTTTTTTATCTTCAACAAACTCGGTTCAATTTTAAGTTTGCCGGCCTGGGTGGCTGCTAAAATAAAAGCGTAGGACAAAATAGTTTTTACCCCGCCCCTTGCCAGCGATACCTGGGAAGATTTTGACTGCGATATTACCGCAAAACCTTTAAATTTTGGCAGCTGGGGCAGAGGTATATTTTTATCGGTAGAAGTAATGGTAAGTTTATAGGTAAGGCTTTCATCGGTAGTCATCGCCTTCTTATTTACTTCGGCTTTCAAAGAAGTCTCTGCCAGGGCCGTGGTAGTAAATAAGAAAATAAAAATGGGAGTTAAAAAAAATTTAGTCATCAATCAACTCCGGAAAAAGAACCAGCGCGTCAAACCCCTTAGAGAAGCGGTAAATCAGAAAATAAACTAAGGGGTTCTTTCTTTGCGCGTTATCTATTGCCAAATGCAGCGACAGACTCAGGCTAAATAGCATTAAAGGACGCGACCCCAGGCTCAGGCTCAATAGAAACAAAACAAAACCCATTTCCCAGGAATGCAACAATAAGTAAACCTTGCCCGAACGCAGGTATGCGCCCCTTAAGAATTCCTTTAATTTGAACCTGTTTTTGAAAAATATAAAATAATCCACAAAGTGGTCCAGGTCTATAAAATTCCCGCCCAGGATAATCATAAAGGGGTAAAATAGATTTGCGGCCTTCTGGTAAGCCCAAAGGGACAATAAAATGCTTACCCCAATATGCATTGACATATCTACAAGAAATCTCCTCATATAATTATCGCTTCTCATCGCGGCATACCTATTTATTTCTGGGGCAGCTCCGGTTTCTTTGGAGACAAGATCTTAACCGTCCCGCTCTTTCCTGTCGCCTTTATCCTGCCCTCGTTAAATAAAACCTTCTTAAAGGCGATGCTTGTCTTGCCGGGCTGGGCCTGGCCGGAAACTTTAAAAGAAACCTTCAGGAGATTGCCCCTGCCTTTAAGGGCATCCACATTGTATATCGCGATATTCAGCGTGCCCGGGGAATTCTTATAAACTAGCGCGCCCTTATTCTCAAGCATGGTTCCGCTTTTGTCCAGGCGGGAAAAAGAAAGTATAGAGGCATCGTATTTCAAGCCTAAATCCATAGAAATAACCCCTGCGCCGTCAAGCTTAGTTACCGTAATAGGCAATTCCACGCTTTCTCCCGGCTGCGCGTCACGGCTGCCCACCTCTACCTTAACCGCCGCGGCATAAACAGGTTGCCACGCCAATAACAACGCTGACGCAATGATAAGAATTAAATTTTTCTTAAACATTTTGCTCCTCCTTTCGCTAATTATTCTACGCCACCCGCGCCCTTTGTCAACTCAAAAGGCAACTGCCGCACATAGGCCTTGATGGCGCCGGCAATACTGGAGTAATCTTTATTTTGCAGCCATTCCTTCTTAAAGACGCTGGCGCCAAAACTTACCGCGCTGGCGCCGCAAGTAAAATATTCGCGCATATTTTGCGCGGTTACGCCGGAGCAGGCTAAAAGCTCAATCTGGTTAAAGGGGCCCTTAATCTCCCGGAAATATTCCGGGCCGAAAAATTTGACGGGAAAAACCTTTACCATAGTCGCGCCTGCCTGCCAGGCATTATAAATCTCCTCTGCGGTCAACGCCCCGGGAAATACGGGTATTTTTCTGTCTACGCAGTATTTTACTACCTCCTGCACCAATACCGGCATCACGATAAAGGTCGCGCCGGCGTCTATTGCGGACTTTAAGCTGTCTATGCCTAAAACCGTGCCCGCGCCCAAGACCAGGCGTCCCTGCGCTATTTTCCTGGCCTTCTGGATTAACTGCGCAGCATCCGGGGTATTCATAGTAATCTCCAGCGTGCGCAGGCCGGCGGAAACCACGGTTTCAATGAGCGGCTCAATCTGCTCTAATTCCGCGCCCCGTAGAATACCCAGTACAGGCTGTTTCTTAAATTCTGCTATATCCATTGTGCCTTTACTCCTCATCCTCTCCCACTAAACTTTCATAAAACTCGCGGTAATTTTCCTTTTTATCGCTGTTGCGCAGGGCCATTGCCGCGCGGGGATGCTCGTCCAGAATTCCCGTAATAGCGTAAGGAATGATATAGCCCCACTCAATTTTATCGCGCAACGGAATAAACTCCTTGGAAATTAAATCCAGGACCGGCCGGATATCAAACTTGGGATTCTTTAAAAATCCCAGAATTAATTCCAGGGGGCAATTGCCGGCGGCCCGGCCTAAACCATAGACCGTGCCGTCCACAAAGTTCGCGTCATAAATAATGGCCTCAATGGTATTGCCGAAGGCAAGCTGCTGGTTGTTATGCGCGTGCATCCCTATCTCTTTAGTCTTGATGATACTCTTTGCCTTTTTGATGAGGAACTCCGTAGTCTCCTGATACAGGGCCCCGAAGCTATCCACGATATAGATGACATTGGCCTTACTTTCCTTTTCCAATTGCTCCAAGGCTTCGGTCAATTCATTATCCAGGGCGCGGGATATAGCCATAATATTTACCGTGGTCTCATAGCCCTTGTCGGCGAACTGGTTCACCAGGTATATGGCCTTATCAATGTCTTTGACATAGGAAGCTACCCTGACCATCGCTACCGGGCTTTCCTTGCGGGGTAAAACATCCTCAATATCCACCCTGTCCACATCCACCATCACCGATATCTTGGTGCGCGACGGGATACCGTCAATAACCCTTTTTATATCTTCGTCATCGCAAAATTTCCACTTGCCGAATTCCTTGGGCGAAAATAACTTCTTGGAATTTTTATAGCCAATCTCCATATAATCTACGCCAGCCTCGGAAAGCGCTTTATACACCTCGCGCACAAAGCGAAAGTCAAAATCGTGGTTATTAATCAGGCCGCCGTCGCGGATGGTGCAATCAAATACCTTAATCTTTTCCCGGAACATCTCTCCTCCTGTAATATATATTACTTATAGCTCTGACTAATTGCGAGCATCAGACTATCAGAATATCAGAGCGAGAAAATCAGATTATTAGAATACCAGAAAGACAGGAGAATTCCGCGCCTTATCTGACAATCTGATACTCTGATAATCCCGCTCTGATATTCTGGTCCTCTGATATTCGCTTAAAAGACGACTATTTTGGTTCGACACCAGAAAACCCCGGTCTTTAGCAGTGGTCTAACGGAGTTTACTTATTATACCTTGTTAAAAGTAAAAACCCAAGCATTAATCATCTCCATAACCTCGCTCTTTCGCTTGGCCCTGGAGGCCCTTTCCCTTAAGGGCCTTATTTTACGCAGGCCCCGGGTATACCAGCTGAAGAATTTACGAAAGAGGATAACGCCGTTTTTCTCGCCGTAAAAATCTATATAGGCATCCAAATGTTCCTCCAGCGCGGAAATTTTCTCTTCTATGGCCGGCCTGGGCAATGTCCTGCCGTCGCTAAAAAAAGAAGATAATTCCCGGAATATCCAGGGATTGCCCAGCGCGCCGCGCGCGATGGCTATGGCGTCGCAGCCGGTTTCCTCAAACATTTTCTTGGCCAGCGCGGCGGAATAAATATCGCCGCTGGCGATTACCGGAATATCCAGCGCGGCCTTCGCCTGCCTGATGGCCGGATAATCCACAGCGCCGCTATAGCCTTGAATTTTTGTCCGGCCGTGAATAAATAAG
Source organism: Candidatus Omnitrophota bacterium (assembly GCA_016867095.1). GTDB lineage: Bacteria > Omnitrophota > Gorgyraeia > Gygaellales > Profunditerraquicolaceae > VGKK01. The sequence continues at coordinate 6,528 of VGKK01000052.1, forward strand.
GCGGATACGCCCGCGTCCTGCGCTGCCAGCGCCACCGCCCTGGCATTAACCGAATCCTTATCCCAGCCGGTCCTTATTTTCACTGTTACCGGCGCCGCAGAATTACCGACTATCAATTTAAGCAGCCGGCTTAATTTCTGCGGCTCTTTAAGCAAGGCCGCGCCCTCTCCCCTGCGGATAACTTTCTTTACCGGGCAGGCGGCGTTAAAATCCAGAATATCAAACTTATAATTTTTAAGTATATCCAGCGCCCGCAGGATAAACTTGGGCTCGCACCCCAGTATCTGCACGCCCAAAGGCTTATCCTTATCATCCGAAAAGAGCATCTGCCGCGTCTTTTTGCTATGATAACCCAGCGAGCGCACATTAATCATCTCGGTGAATGCCATTGCGCAGCCGAACTTACGGCAAAACATCCTAAAAGGGTAATCCGTAATCCCGGCCATTGGGGCGAGGATAAAATTAGACGCCAACTCTAACTTTCCTATCTTAAGCATAGCGTGGCTATTATATCGCTATCTACCCAAAATCCCAAGCCAAAATTTCGCCTGGGATTAATTGCCTATGCTGTTTTAGCGGGTCCTGTCGCGTCTGGCTTGCCTTGAGTTTCTCGGGACCGCTCACAAAATCACCAAGTCACCCGTTAAAACTAAAAATCCCAAGCTCCGACAGCTTGGGATTCTAAGGTGCCAAAAAGCACCTTAATTAAGTATTGTGTCCCCGGAATTCGCGGAATTCGAAGTATTGTGTCCCCGGAATTCGCCCGCGCCCGGAATTCGCGCCCGGAATTCGCCGGAATTCGCCATTGTGACGTGGTGACTTTGTGACCTGGTGACCAAATAAAAAACCCGCTATAGCTTAAACCATAGCGGGTTTTTTAATTTAAGGCGTGTCTACCTACTCTCACATAGCCTTACG
>VGKK01000053.1 GCA_016867095.1 Candidatus Omnitrophota bacterium
CGCTTTTCTCATCATCGTCGACTCCGCCATGCTCCTGTCAAAGAACCCCGATGCCGCACAATTACAATGCATCAAATCCCGGCGATTTAAAGAACGGCTTCAAAATTAACAAAGTCCTGTCAGGAATTAAAAGAGTTGTTTATATGTCCATAAGTTCAGTTACGGGACTTAAAAACCACTATTCCATGAGCGGCGATTTCAAAAAGGAATGATGTCGGCGGGATATGCTTGAATTCCTGTGGCGTATATCCCAGTGCTTCGATTGGTTCTTGTAGAGGATATATGGATTCTCCGAGAAGCTCCTGTCTTTCCAATGTCCCTTTCCCTCTGAATGAGGGAGAGATGATCGCCAGGTCAATATCGCTGTATGCCGTAGCTTTACCGTTGGCATAAGAGCCGAAGAGTATGATTTGGCGCACGCGGATGTTATTATTTTCCAATTGAGCGATAAGCCGCGGAATTATACTTTTAATTTTTGAGTTTGTTTTAGCCATTTTAATAATGATTTTGTTTCCTTCAAGTACTTTTGCGCGACCAACGCAGTATATTGCTTGGTTAATTTTGAGATATCCTCCGGATAACGCGTAGGGATGCTTACGGCAGTAAGGCGCGCAATGACAAGTTGATGTAAGGTAGGGATTTTAAGGTTTGATAACTTCGTAAGCAATAAAAGATCGTGCGTTTTGGGCGGAATCCGTTGAATGACCCTACATACAACCGCCTTCAATAATTTTTCGAGGCTTAAATGGCAAAAGAATACCACGTAAACGTATCGTTTTGTTTTGAACATCGCTTCCGCAGAAAGAATATCGTAATCAGAAGCCTTGATCCAATTGACCACAGCCTTTTCCATAGCATAAAATTATACCATAGGAATATGCATAAAACAATGGAATTTTTTTGCATGTGAATTTTTTTGCATGGATGGAATTTTTTTGGTGTGTTGGTGCGCCAGGAGGAGGGAACCCGCTGTCAAACCGAACCGGTGTTGAGGGATATATTGGTGGTACTGGAGTCAAGTAGAAGCGTAGAAGAACTTAAGGGAGTTTTCTTAGGCAGTTAATTTTATTATTTTGGATTTTTAGTAATTGGAATTTGGAATTTTATAAAAAGGGCGTCTTTCCTGCCTGACGGATTTCCTAGTTTACCTCGTAAATGCGCAGTCTTTTTACGGGGCCAGAGGTCATTGCGGAAGACGCCCTTTTTATGTAATCTGCATATTTTTATCATTTTTTGCATTAAAATAAACTAATTAGTAAATATATGTTAAAGAATGTAAAGATTTTCCTTGACAAAATGCGCTTTCTTCTTTATAATCAGGGCTATATGAACGGGGTAATAGTACGTTAAAAACGAGTATCAGAATATCAAATGATCAGAGCGGGATTATCAGAAAACTAGATTATCAGAACAGATGCGTAATTTACCTATTTTCTGGTACTCTAATAATCTGATGCTCTCGCTCTGGTATTCGTAATTAACGAGAGCTACAACACATATTGTGCGGAGATTATTTATGGCAGGCGGCACGTTAATGACTATTGAAGATTTAGCCGGTTACCTTAAGGTAACCCGGCGCACCATTTATGAATGGTTAAAGACGCATAAGATACCGGCAGTCAAGATGGTCGGTCAGTGGCGTTTTCAGAAGGATAAGATTGACGCCTGGTTAGAGCGTAAGACTATGAATAATTAAAGTGAACATTACTATGAAATTCTATACAGAGCACGAAATAACCAATCACCAAACAAAACGCTTCATAAACCTATTGTTTGGTCATTGGGATTTGGTTATTGGTCATTGTTTGGTTATGGTTCGACTCAGCTAGTCCTTGGCTGGCCTTGCTCACCATCCTGAGCGAGCGATAGCGAGTCGAAGGATTGTAATTTGGGATTTGGTTATTCCGCTATTTAATACACATATTATATGAGGAGAGATAGATATGTATCTTAAAAAATTAGAAATCGTTGGTTTTAAGTCCTTCCTGAACAAGACCACCTTAAATTTTGAGCCGGGGATTACCGCCGTGGTCGGACCGAACGGTACCGGAAAATCTAATGTCTTTGATGCGATACGCTGGGTGCTGGGCGAGCAGTCGGTAAAGGCGCTGCGGGGCTCGGATATGCAGGATGTGATTTTTAACGGCACCGACTCCAGGGAACCCCTGAGTATGGCGGAGGTGAGCCTGACTTTTGATAATAGCCGGAGATTTTTTAAAGTAGACCATGATGAGGTGATGATTACCCGCCGCATTTTCCGTTCCTCGGAGAGCGAATACCTGCTTAATAAAAGCCTGGTGCGGCTTAAGGATATTCAGGATTTATTGGCAGGCACAGGCATTGGCGCGGAGAGTTATTCGTTAGTCGCTCAAGGCCAGATTGACCTGATTTTAAGTTCCCGGCCGGAAGACCGGCGCCTGGTCTTTGACGAGGCCTCCGGCATTACTAAATATAAGAGCCAGAAAAAAGAGGCCATCAGAAAATTAGAGGAGACCGAACAGAACCTTTTAAGAGTCAATGATATTATCCTGGAGGTAAAACGCCAGATCGGCTCCCTGGAGCGCCAGGCCAATAAGGCGCGCAGGTATAAAGAGATTTTTGAAGAATTGAAATTAAAAGAGGTTTCCTCCGCGTTTTTGGAAAAAATAGAATTTATTAAAACTAGGGGCGAAATGGCGGAGCGCCTGCGGGAATTAGAGGGCCAGGAGTCCCGGATAAGGCAGCTGATTGCCGAACAGGAAGCCGAAATTAATAACCGCCAGGCCGAGGCTAAGGCCCTGGAAGACGGAATTATGGCCGCCAAGAACGAAATTTTAAATTTAGATAATCTGGCGCTGCGCAATAAGCAGCATATCAGCTTGAACCAGGAGCGGATAAAGGAATTAGAAGCAAATAATATTTACGCGCTGGAGCAGATCAGCCAGGTTAAAAATAAGCTGATAAGCGACGAGGAAAAATTAAACAATTTTAAAGAAGAATACGCTAGCTTGAAGAGCCACATTGATGAAAAATCCGCGCTGATTAAAGAGAAAGAAGACGGCCTGAATAACCTGACCGCGGCGATTAAGGTTTCCCTGGCCAATATCGCCGCGGCTAAAAAATCAATTTTGGAATTAGTGACCAAAATCAGCAATATTAAAAATGAAATCGCGGACACCAGCGCCAAGCAGCAGGTGCACCTGGCGCGCCAGAAAAGGCTGAGCCTGGAAAAAGCCAAAGTTACAGAGGACAGGAATATTATTGAAGAAAGCCTTAAAGGAATTGCGCGGGAATTAGAAAGCCTGAAGAAAGTTTTTGAAGGATCCTCTCTCAAGATGGCAGGCCTAAAGAGCGAATCGGAAAAAGAAAACGCCTCTTTAGGCAGCATTGCCCTGGAGGCGGAGCAGCTGGAGCGAAAGAGGCTGACCCTGGAATCGCACCGGGAATTCATTGAGAAACTAAAGACTAAATACGAAGATATCGGCGAGGCGATGAACGCGGTAATTTATCTGGATAAATTACCCGCGGAAAAGCTCAGCGGCCTGGTGGTTAAGATAAAGGATAGGGTAAGCTTAAGCGATGAAGACAGGGCCTATTTTGCCGCGGCAGACGCCAAGATTTCCGGCGAGGCCAAGCCCATTGACTTAGATACGCAAAAAATCAGCCAGACCATAGAGGGCATACAAAAGGATTTAAACGTTTTAAAAGATACTAAAACCGCTAAAGAGGCGCGCCTGCGGGAGTTGGGCCAGTCTACTTTGCAGCTGGAACAGGATTTGCGCAGCCAGGAAATTGCCCTGGCCAATAAGAAGAATTCGTTTGAGGCGGTCTCAGAGCAGGCGAATAAAATCAGGGAAGAAGAGGAAATTATCGCCCTGGAATTGGCGGACGTAGAAAAGGAAATCGCGCTCTTGGAGGAAAAGACTCGCGGCCTGAAAAGTTCCCTGGAGCAGGTTGAGAAGGAGCATAAGGATATCGAAGAAAGGCTCAGGGACGAGGAAAATAATATTAGTTTAAACGGCAATTTGAAAGAGGAACTTGTCATTGGGATTACCCAGGCCAGGACCGAGCTGGAGGCTTTGGATAAGCGCACCAGTTCTGACCAGGCGACGCTGGCAATGCTGGAAGATACCTGCCGGCAGGGCCGCGAACAACTCCTCAATCTTGAAAAACAAATCCAGCAGGCCAAGGACAAGTCTGATTTCCTGCTTCAGGAAATAAAGGATTTAGAGGCCAGGATTTACGAGGCCGACCAGTTGAAAAAAGAAAAGAGTTCTGCCCTGGAGCAAAGGCAGGAAGAGTATAAAAAAATAGCCGAAACCACAGGCGATTTTAACACTAAGATAGACGGGGATAGGAAACAGCTGGACGCGGTAAAAAATAAGATATATGAATTGCAAATGCAGAATAAAGATATAGAGTATAAGTTTTTCAGCGTCAAAGAGAGGATTTTACAGAATTATAAACTGGATTTAGAGACGATCCAGGACGCGCCGCAGGAAAATGACCGGTCTCAGCTTTTAGGCGAGATAGCCAAATTAAAGGAGAAGCTGGATTCTTTAGGGAATGTTAACCTGGTAGCTATAGAGGAATATGATGAATTAAAAAAGCGTTATGATTTTCTGATTCAGCAGCAGAATGACCTAGCGAGCGCCAAAGACTCGTTGCATGAAGCAATCCTGAAGATTAACCGCACCACCAAGAAGATGTTTTTGGAGACATTTGAATTGGTGCGCCAGGAATTCCGCAATTATTTTAAGCTGCTTTTTAACGGAGGGGACGCGCAGATTTTTCTCGTTGATGAACATGACCCCTTGGAATCCGGCATAGAGATTATCTGCCGGCCTCCGGGAAAAAAGTTGCAGAACGTGCTTTTACTTTCCGGAGGAGAAAAGGCGCTTTCTGCCACCGCCTTGATTTTCGCCATTTTTAAAGTCAAGCCTTCACCGTTTTGCATTTTAGACGAGATAGACGCGGCTTTGGATGAGGCTAATGTGGACAGGTTTGGCCGGATGCTGCAGGAATTTATCAAGCAATCCCAGTTTATTGTGATTACGCACAATAAAAAGACTATCGCCAACGCGGATGTGATGTACGGGATTACTATGGCGGAGTCAGGCGTCTCTAAGATTGTTTCGGTGAAGTTTGCCCAGAATAATCCGGCAAAGGACAAGGAACCGGATGCGGCGGTTGCCGAGCCGGTTTAGGTTTTAGGCGTAGCAGGTATTATTTTTACCCTTCTTTTTCGCCTGATAAAGCATTTTATCGGAAGCAGTGATTAATTCGGAAGGCGTAGAGCCATCCCCGGGGAAAGTCGCCAGGCCCAGGCTCACGGTTAATTGTTTTGAGGGCAGGACTTCTTCGCGGCTGAAAGATTGATTTTGGATATTTTCCCTTAAGCGTTCCGCGATTAAAAAAGCCTCTCTTTTATCGGTCTGCGGTAAGATCACCGTAAATTCCTCTCCACCATAGCGGCAGACATAATCCATCTTGCGGGATTGTTTCTTCAGTAATAGCGCCAATTTTTTTAAAATATTATCTCCGGCCTGATGGCCGAAAAAATCATTATATACCTTAAAGTCGTCAATATCTATCGCCAGCAGGGTCAGCGGGGTTCTGGTAGCCCTGGCCTTTTCCATTTCTGTCTGCAGTATATTGTGGAAATGGCCGTGGTTCCAGAGTTCGGTTAAAGAGTCGGTGTGCGCCAGAATGAGGGTCTTTTCATAGAGTTGCGAATTTTCAATAGCCAGGCCTGCCTGGTTGGCCAACATAATCAGCATGCGCATATCGTCTTTGGTAATCGGCTCTTTGGTAATCAGGTTATCGGCCAGAATAATCCCGTTTACCTTATCCTTGGCCTTTAAGGGGACTACCGCCGCTTCTTCAATTTTTAATGACTGGACAACAGGGTCCAGGCTGTATTTTTGGAGAGTTTCTCTGGTCAGGTGCAGTGGCATACCGTCTAACGCTGCCAGCGTAAGCAGGCCGCCGTTTCTTTCATTAAGGGGAAATTTAAAATGGCGCACCTGTTTATTAAAACCGGTGGAGACAGCATGGTCAGAGGCCTTATAAGCGCCGATCAGGTCGTCCATATCCATTGCTTCCTGTTCAATCTGCGTCCAGATGCGGTTAGCCTCTTCGCCGCTTTCCGGGCCGATGCCTATTTTACCTTCAATGAGGCCTTCTTTTTCGTTCACCAGAAAGAGCACTGCCCGGTTGAACCCCAGGCCAATATGCGCGGTGACTCCCGTGAGGATGATATAGAGAATCTCGTCCAACTTAAGGGTAGTGCGCATGGCATTGGAGATTTCATAGAGGATGCCCAGCTCGGTTTTAGTGCGTTCTAATTCGTCCTGTATTTTTACTACCTCGTCCATAATGCCTAAGTCTAACATATTTTGCTCTTTGTGTCAACTTATACCCCCGCTTATACCCCCGCTGAAAGCGTTAGGATTTTTAGGAAAAAATGGTATATTAAAAAATGATGGGATAATGGCAGGAGATGGCATTGGAAATCGAAGGACGCAAAGAGATGGAGATAGATAATATTTTTGGCAAAGGGCCGGGCATATTTGATTATAAATCATACGATATCTCCGCTTGGGTGCTGTTATTTTCCAATCTTTTTGTTGTTGTTATGGCGGCAGCGGAAAACTGGAATTTTGTCGTGGTCATGTTAGTGTATTGGTGTCAAAGCGTGACTATCGGCATTTTTAATGTTATCCGGATCGCCACCTTTAGCGCGCCTGCCGCGATAAGATTTCCTCCAGATGACAATATTAACTTAAACTTAAATTTACCCCGCATCTCTAATATCTTTTTAGCCGCATTTTTCGCCCTTCATTACGGTTTCTTTCATTTCGGCTACCTGTCTTTTTTACGGTTTTGGGCAAAGGGAGTGGATTTAAAATTAGTTATTCTGCCCACGGCAATATTTTTTTTAAACCACTTATTTTCATTTTTATACAATTATAAGAAAGACCGCCAGAGGCAGGACCCGAAAGACATCGCCAGGATTATGTTTTTTCCCTATGGCAGGATTATCCCCATGCACCTTACTATTATATTAGCCGGCTTTTTGTTTCCTTTTGCCTTGGCCTTAAAATGGGACCTTGCGGCTACGCTGGTACTTGTTTTCTTTTTACTTCTTAAGACCGGCGCAGATATCAAGATGCACCTTGTTGAGCATGCCTGGGATACCGCGCTTGCCCCCACCCAGGTATAATTCTAACTTTAAAAAACCCGGTTAGATTTTACCACCCCTTACGTCTATTGGAAGTGAGGGTTGCTCAAAACTAGGGGTTTTGAAACGTAGGTAGGAAGTGTTCTTTGATAAGCAGGTTAGCGTTGCAGGAAATGCTTTAGCAAGCCTCGGATGTATCT
>VGKK01000054.1 GCA_016867095.1 Candidatus Omnitrophota bacterium
GCGGAAGTAGCCCAGCTGACATGGCTGTCCAAGATATGAAAGGCCTTTCTTAATTTTTTATGCAGCGGGATTAATTTATTGTCCTTGAAATTTAATATGACATAGGGAAAAACCTCAATCCCCCAGGCCCAACGCCGCTTCTGCCGGTATTGTATCACCAGGGTCTGCAACAGATTTTTTCCGTAGGCCACATCCATAGAAACCGTGATATACATCGGCACCACCCGGTAATCCGAATTATAATAAAGGTAAGCCTTCCAGTAAATCAGGGAATCGTCCGAAACCTTGTCTACCGGCCAGTAACCCACGTCAACCAGGGTCTTAAAGCTCATGCTATGGCTGGAAAAGGTCACGAATTTTTCCAGGCGCATGGAATCAATGAGCTGAAAATAAGACGAGCTGATTTCAATAATCCTGGCAAACGAAGAAGCGTGCCAGATATTATTATTGTAAACCGGGATAGGCTGGTAGCTGCACTGCTGGGGTTTATCCACGGTAAGGTAATGATAAAGCAGGCAGCCGAAATATTCTTTTTCCACGCAGGTATCGGCGTCAAAACAGGAGATAATCACATCTTCATAATTGATACCCTTAGAATCCAGCAGCTCCTGTAACCTTTTGGCCGCCCAGGTGGCATTGGCGCCTTTGGTGCGCGCCTCCCCTTCTATATTATCGGGATGAAAGCTGGAAAGGTAAACGAAAAAATAATCCTTGTAGCGCGCCTCCAGCATCTTGGCCTTTTCTCTTGAATCCGCCATTCTTTCCTCAAAGGCCACGACCACAATCATCTTCTCTTTCGGATAATTGGTATTCTTCATCGCCTCCAGCGACGGCCCCAGTATATCCAGCCCCTCCTTATAGGCCGGGAATATCACCGCCTGGTATATCTTTTGGCCGCGCGGGTGGGATAATTTTTCGCAGAGAGACAGCCAGTTTTTATTTTTTTCCTTATTTAAACGGTGGTGGGCAAAACTCAAAAGCGAGGTCAGATACCCGACGCGGATTACCCAGAATATATCAAAGGTAATAATAAGGAGCGCGTACACCTTCGGCTTTAAAAAAGTAGCGCAAAGAAAAATCAACAATATTGACCAGGAGATAACAGCGGGGGTAATTTCAAAAGCGCGCTTATAAAAATAAGAATTATCTTTCATTATACCTGATATCCTGTTCTATGTTATCTATGAGGGTGGGGGCGGCTCTTTTACTTATATCCATCCGGTACAGCCCGCGGTGCTGGTTGCCGTCGGCGCCCACCTGCGTATCGGTAAAATACAGCGTATCCTCAACATTATCATAAAACGCCCGGGAGCGCCTGTCGTTTATATTTAATATCTTGACTGTATTTTCCCTGCCCTGGCTGGACAACTCATATATCCTGATATCATTATCTGTCACGGCGACAACGCGCTCGCTGTCCGAATACCAAAAGGCGCTTATTATCTTGTGGTCCGCGGTAATAAAAAAGTCCTGTTTTTCGCCGTCCAGATATACCACATCCAGTTTGTTGCCGTAAAAATAGAGAATTTTATTTTTGTCGGGGGAAAGAGAAAAATCTTTGATATTGCCCGCCAGGTTAACCCGGCCGGTCAAAAGTTCCGCCTCTTTTTCCCTGGGATTCAGGCTGACGCGCGAAATAGCGGTCTTATTTGCGTGGATATAATAAATATAATCTTTATCATTGGGGAAGATATAGAAATCATCCACATCAGCGGCGTTGATTTTTCCTAAATACGGCTTTACCGGGAAAAGGACGATATTGTCTAATACGGTGAATTTTCCCGACTCAACCCGGACCTTCTGGTACCAGGGATAATATTCTTCCAATTCCAGAAAAACAGTGTATTCGCCGGGCAGGAGCCCTTCTATACTTACCGGCGTAGCCTGGTTTAAGCGCCTGGTGTCCAAATATACCCTCGCGCCGTCAGGCGTGGATTTCAGGTAAATTAAACCGGTCTTGATAATCCGCAGCCTGTCTATATCTAATTTATACCCGAAAGAATAAAATAAGATAACCGGCGTCAGCGCCAGAAATAGAACTACGCTTAAATAAAAAAGGACCGCCCTGATTTTCTGCACCATTACCTTAATCGCCCCTTTGACAAAAAGGCCCATCTTTTCATGGGCCTTTTCATTTTATTGCTCAATATGGGAATTTTTTGTTTTCAGTATGCTTGCCTTAGGCCTTTGCGCACTCTGCCGCAACCGGCTTTTTCTTATCGGCTAAAACTAAAAACAGCCAAGAGGCAAAAATGACCGCGGTAATCACCGCTCCCAGCATCAAATCGCTGGCCAGGTTCTTGGAAATAAGAAACAGCTCTTTGTTCCAGAGATGGTCAATAACCCCAAAGAGCGCTCCTCCCCAGAACAACAAATTAAGCCAGCCGAGCCTGGTATTCCTGGTCTTATTCCACAATACTGATGTTACTATCGCGCCTACTGCCGGAACTCCATAACACATAGAACTATCCTCCTTTGCCAAATTTTTCTCTTAATCAGAATAGCACTATTTCTGATTATGTCAAGCTGTCCTTTGGTTATTTGGCGGGAGGCACGTTTTTCACGTTATCCGAACCCCTGCTTAACCACCTGCCTACTGTGCCGATGTCCTCGCCTATGCCTTTAATTGTCCCGCAGCCGGCGATGGCCAATATCAACAATCCGCTCAGGGCAAGCCAAAAATGTCTTTTCATTTTGCCTCCTTACGGCGCTTTGGTTATTCCTGGCCGTTGGTAATCTTGAAAACTGCGGCGGCTAACGCCCCGCCTGCCAAATTAGCGACAATAAAAATCCAGAGATTGCCCAGGCTGCTTAATCCCATTATCGTCAAACCGATAGCCACGGCCGGATTAATCGCGCATCCCGATACGCTGCCGATGGCGTAAGCGGCGGCCATTAAGGTAAAACCTATGGCCAATCCGTAATATGAATTACCCGCCGTCTTTTTAGCAGTCGCCACATTCAACACCACATAAACCAGCGCGAAAGTAAAAATAAACTCCGCCAATAAGGCATTGACCGTATCCGGGCTGGCCGCCAGGATTAAGGCGCCGCCTTTTATTTTTATTGCCAATAAGGAGGCGACAGACGCGCCTAAAACTTGCGCCAGCATGTAAAAAGGCACATCCTTTGCCTTGCATTTGCCGCGCAGCCACACGCCCAGAGTCACCGCGGGGTTGTAATGCCCGCCGGAGATATGCCCGCCGGCGTAAACCATGACCATTAATATGGTGCCTATTGCCAACGGCGCCAGCATTCCCGCGCCGCCCGGCTCAATCACGCAAAGGCCGATTACCAAAAGCAAAAAGAATGTCCCGATAAACTCCACTATATAATTCTTCACCCGCTCCTCCTTTCTTGCCGTTTTCTACAGCCTCTCAATTACGAACTGCTTTATTTTCTCTCTGTCCTCTTCGCTGATAGAGATGAATTCTACGCCTGTTTCGCAGGCCTTGCTGGATTTTAAATTACCCACTGTAAATTCTTCTGCCCAGACCACCTTGCCGGCAGCGGAGATGGCCTCCCTTGAATCCGGCAGCCAAAACTTAAGGTCCAGCATAGTTTCGGGATTCAGCTTTTCAAGAGTCACAATGCGTATGCCGCCCGCGCTTATATCCTTGCTCTGTATCGTAGGATTTGCCGCCTGTTTTGGCGCGGATATTATTGTATAATCCACCTCCGCGTTACACGCCAGTCTGGGAAAAGCCCTTCTCTCCGCGAATGCCATAGACCCTCCTTGCTATAGAAACGCCCTCAACCTTAATCCTCTATTCGCCGTATATGGCGGCGATGATCAAACCCCTTCACCGGGAATTCTGCAATTCTGGCAATTCTGTGAATTCTGGGGATGATGAATTCTGGGTGGAATTCTGGGGAATTCTGTAATTCTGGCATAATTCTGGGGACATCATACTTAATTCCAAATTATGTAATGTGTCCCCGGAATTTTCCTCCCCCGGAATTTTCCTTTCCCGGAATTTCCGCAGATTTAAGTGTTCAAGGATATTCTCGACTAGTCGAGGAGAATATCCTTCCTGGTAATAAAACCATCTATGAATAGGCTCATTTTTTATTTGAGAAAAATTGACGAGATATTCATAAGAATAATCTTTATGAAGATTAAACCGGCCATCAAGGTCCTTATAGAAATCTACGAAATAGTCCTTATTTATTTCTAGCATGCTTACTGCTTTTGCCATAGCACCCCTTACTCACCCTATATTTTTCGCTTTGCTTTGTTTTTCTTCTTTCAAAAAAGCAGAGATAGAAGAGCTGATTTCCTCAAACGCAACCGGATAATAATTCCAGACCTCAACGCTGAGGTTGACAATTAAGGAATTCTCGTTCAGACGCTTTACCTTATACTTTTCATGAACATGACCGCAGAAATTCCATGGCACGTTCGGGTCGGCGTCTTCGGCCCGATGTGTCATGCAGATATCTTTGGCGCCATAATGAATGTATACCTTCGAAATAATCGCATTAAGGCTATTGTGCCGGTCGTGGTTGCCTTTGATAAAAATATATTTGCCATTCAGCCTCTTTTCAAACTGCCGGTATTTCTCAAGTCCGCCTTCTTTTCCGCCTTTGAAGATGAAGTCACCGAGAAAAAAGACCGTATCATCCGACTTAACTCTCTCGTTATGCCTTTTGATAATAGTCTCGTTCATCTCCTCAGCCGTCTTAAATGGCCTCTTGCAATAGCGAATGATATTGAGATGCGAAAAATGATAATCTGACGTCCACCAATAATTCATGATTTAATCCTGTTAATTTCTTTCTCTAAAACCTTTAATTTTTCTATTATCTGGTCAAATGTCGGCGGTTCTTCAAAAAACATCTGTTGCATCTGGCGATAATCGTTTTTAAGTGCACTCATCTGATCTTCGCGAGGCACTAATCGCAAGCCTGCCGGAGTTGCTTCTTCATAATGTGCCTTAGTATCTCTGAAAAACAAAGCCTTGTGTTCGGCGACATCTTTTAGTAACGAAATATGCTCCAAGGCTTTTTTGTATATCGTAGAATCGGCCATCGCGTAGACGTCATAATAATGCCGCGACATCCGGGGAGGCACATTCTTTTCAGACGGACGATGATAGATCATGTGCAGAATTGTCGCCTTCTCCCAAAAGGTCCTCTCCGCGGCCAAAACACGGACTGAGAATCCCTCGACCACACGCTCACCGGAAACATTTACGATATATGGCACAATTGTCGCGGGTTCAACCGGCCAGTGATCCGCACGCGCACCAAACTCAAGCTTAACAGACGACTTCACATAGCTCTCTACGGTACTCATCATGGCGTGCGGGAATGTAAATAGAACCGTTTGACCGTCCGGAGCATCCTCATCCAATGCAAGATTCCACTCTTTCTTATTAGGCAATGCTGTAGCGATTGCCTGCTTTAAGCTTGGAACAATAACCTCGCTGATATTAGTCTTACACACTTCCTGCAATTCTTTAAGCCGCTTCTGGTTTTCCTTATTGCTCTTGTCTTTGCCCGGCTCAATTGACTTTGTTTTCGATAAGAACGACCGCTCTATGGAAATATCAATATCTTCCGAAAACCGCTTTATGACGTTGTAACATTTCGAAAGCGATGTTCCGCCTTTAAACGTTAAGTGCGTTCCAACTTCCGGCAATGAAAAGAGGACTTTTAATATCCAACATACCCAGAAATCCTTTTCAACCAGTTGCGGCATTATGTTTAAGTTGGCCGCGGCCACTTCGAAGTAGGCGCGTTTATCTTTTGCGTCAAGTGATACGAATTTATCCATTAAATTATCCTTGCAATCGTCTAAATATTACACCTATCCACACGGGGGCAAAACGCAGGTCGTTAATAAGCTGACGCTTGTCATCAGAAGATAATCTCTTCTTGAGAATCTCGATGATTTTTTCATCTACATTATTTTGTCCTAAATAACGTAGGGCCTGAATGATTAAGCCGCTCACGCGTCCTGCAGTCGCCATATTCTTAGGCGTTGTTCTCTTTAGCACAATCTGCTGTTTGTTGATCTCTACTGTTCTTTTAGAGCCATCTGTCAAGAAAACAATTCTTGCGGGCACCTGCTCGGTTAAACCAAGCAGATTCGCGGCATATGCCCCAGAAGGCTGGATTCTTAAATTATCTCGCCCTGCCAGCGCTTGAGCAATACTCTCATAATTTGCCGGAAGATCTCCTAACGTAGGATGTTTTTTAGGATAATCATAGAGACCACGCGCTAACCGTCGAATAGTACCGGCTCTTACCAGTCGCACCAAAGATTGAGCCACAGCGGTACGACTCCCTAGATCAAGAAAGTGATTTGGTGTAAAAACCCAGCCAGTGCCCTTGCTATGAATCCTGTTTGTCATTTTATTCTCAATACTTTGAGCCATATAAGCTACCTCTTTCTTGTCACAAAAAGTATATATTTTTTGTGACAAGAAGTCAAGCTATTTTTTGCGGTAAAACCCGCTTAACACAATGTTCAGTATTTAGTGAACATTAGCAAAAAGTGAACATTAAAACCCGCCATGGATGTTACATCGAAGCACAGGCGGGTTAAATGTCCACTGTCCAGTGGACATTTCGGTTTAGTGCCTGCCTGACGGCAAGGCAGGGACATTTTACCGGCTCGGGGCAGGGCTGAAAAACCCCAAAATGCGCCTTCCAGAAAAACCGACATTGCATACCGACATTCAAGGGGGCAAATGTCGGTCTGCTTGCCCCGGTTTAGCCTGATTTTGTGCTTAAAATTGGCCTTTTAGGCCCTTACCATACCGACACCGACATCCAAAAAAACGACCCCAAAATCACTCACAAAATGCGCCTCGCCCGACCCTCAGCCCAAGCCCCCCTTGGAAGGACCCACAACAAGGGCACGGCTTCCGGCCGCTTGATGAAGATGAACGTTGTGAACGTAAATTCCCTTGTTTTCTAAATGCCTCTTAGCTTGTGTTTTTTTACGTAGTTTCCTGAATTTCTCTTCTTATTCTTTCCTGTCTTTAAAGAGAGGGGAATACGTTCACGATGTTCACAGGCTCTGTAGCTTATTGTAGATTCAGGGCTTAAGCTCTGAACTTAGCTGTGAAGGTAGAACGCCGATGTTCACGACATTTACAAAATCAAGGCTGCTTTTCTTCATAAGATTCACAGACGTTCACACCTTCGTTCACATCCTTCTTAAAAAGCAGATTCTCTTTAACCTTTTGTAGAATAAAGAGCTTTCTGCCAGTTCCGGCTTCACGTTTTTTACCCCGCGCAATATCAATCCCGATGCTACGCATAACCGGCGCTATTCTCATGAGCTCCGACGCAAGAGCCTTGGGGTTATCTATAATGCGCTTTCCATATCCTGCTCGCCTA